>JAIDJJ010000099.1 GCA_029052265.1 Muribaculaceae bacterium | reverse complement strand
GCGCCCTCTTCAACTTTCAAAATCTGCACCAAAATCGCCGCCCCTACGGCCTCGAAATTTTAAGGAACGCGCTCTAAGTTGTCCGGAGAGGGGAAACTGCCAATTTTGCGGAGTTGTTATAATATGTTGTAAAGGAATGTTTAATAACATATTGTCAACTTTTATAAAAATGAAATATTATTTGTATATTTGGGCGATAAACAAATGAATCCATTCCGGCATGATATTGTGTGTTGCCGGATAGATTCGTTCATATGTATTAACTTTAAAGAATCTATATTATGAAAATCGGGATTCCCAAGGAGATTAAGAACAATGAAAACCGTGTCGGAGCCACTCCGGCAGGAGTGAAAGAACTTGTAAGCCACGGTCACAAAGTTTTTGTACAGCACACCGCCGGCGAGGGAAGCGGTTTTCCTGATGATGAATACAAGGCAGCCGGAGCAGAGATTTTGTCTACGATAGAAGAGGTCTATGCTGTTGCGGATATGATCATCAAAGTCAAGGAGCCAATTAAGCCCGAATATCCACTGATAAAGAAAGATCAGGTGGTTTTTACATATTTTCATTTTGCATGTGACAGAGAGTTGACAGACGCGATGATTCAATCAGGTGCGGTGTGCATCGCTTACGAAACTGTGACGGATAGAGACCGCCGTCTGCCTCTGCTGATACCTATGAGTGAAGTTGCCGGACGCATGTCTGTTCAGGAGGGAGCCCGTTTCCTTGAAAAGCCGCAAGGTGGGAGAGGGGTTCTTTTAGGTGGTGTGCCGGGTGTAAGACCTGCCAGGGTTCTTGTGCTCGGGGCAGGGATTGTAGGCAGAAATGCTGCACTTATGGCAGCCGGTTTAGGGGCGGAGGTCACAATCACCGACATAAATCTCAATACGTTGCGACATTGTGCCGAAACGATGCCCAAGAATGTCAAGACGTTGTTTTCTTCGCGCCATAACATAGAACAGGAACTGCCGGATACGGATCTTGTGGTAGGTTCAGTGCTTGTCCCCGGAGCGAAAGCGCCCCATCTTGTCACACGAGACATGATCGGGATGATGAAGAAGGGATCTGTCATGGTAGACGTTGCCGTTGATCAGGGAGGTTGTTTTGAGACGACACATCCTACCACACATTCCGATCCGACATATGAGGTGGACGGTGTGATACAATATGCTGTGGCAAATATTCCGGGGGCGGTGCCGTATACATCAACAATGGCGCTGACCAATGCCACGCTTCCGTATGCTCTCCGCCTTGCCGATCTGGGATGGAAAGATGCATGCCGGAAAGATCCCGGGCTTGCCGAAGGCGTGAATGTCGTGGACGGCAAGATTGTATACAAGGCGGTCGCCGAGGCTTTCGATCTTCCGTATGTTCCCCTTGAAATATAAAAGACATAAAACAATACGGAGCGGATGGCTTTTGCTATCCGCTCCGTATTGTTTTATGTCTTCAAAATTCAATCACGACTCCAGATCCATGCATTGGGGAAACGCGATGAGATGGCGTGTGAATTTAATTTTTTTCTTAAATCTTCCCGGTTGTCTGATTCGGCGACAGCCACACGTGCCATTTTCCGGGATTCAACAGCCGTCAGGGGATATTCTTCTGACGAATATTTGTCGGCATAATTCTGAGCTTCCTTTACACTGTTGAATGTGGCTACTATAAGATAGTGTGAAGGCTGGTCGGGCATGTGCTCAGCAGGAGTCTCCGAAATATTGATCTTTACCTGAGCTGAATCAGGTTCTGTTTTTGATACTTCAGGGGAAGAAAGGATTTTTTCAACAGGAACCACGGATGCTCGTTGCTCACGTCTGTCGTCAGGCAACGGATTTAAAATTACAGTGAGAGCAATTGCCATCAATACTGTTATCATCACTGCAAAACGTGCTACGGTTCTGTTTATGCGGAATTGATAGTAACTTTTGCGTATGCTTTCAGGTTCGTCGGTTTCTGTCAGTATTTCAGAAGTGCCGGTTTCAGAATCCGTTTTGTCGGGGGCATTAAGTTTGACCGTCAGATAGCCAAGGTCCGACGCTGAATGGAAGGCTGTCTTTTTGGGTGCGCACACCAGATTGAAATCTACCCCGAGGAAGAGAGATCCGAGAGAGCCGATTTCGATTTCACGGTCTCTGTCAAGATTT
>JAIDJJ010000098.1 GCA_029052265.1 Muribaculaceae bacterium | reverse complement strand
CAATATATCCATAACAGGAGAAAACCTTAAAGAACTTTTAAAATGTATTTCTTTTAATCCTGAAATCTCTCATAGACATGACTCGACATCAAAAAATGAAGATTGGGATTTTTCAGACGAAAGTTTTTGCGAAGATTTAAAAAAACGACTTAGCTCCAACCTTAACTCGGAAAATATTGATATAAATGTAGATATATCAGCACGTGATGATTCCCATTCGGCATTCGACTGTTGGGATTAATACAATAATAAGGTAGCGAATCACTATTCAGTTAGAGATTTCATAAGTTTTATCTGGATTCGCCCAATAACAATGCTTATCAAAAAAAATATGGTAGACATTTTCAATTTCAATATATCCGTAAAGGGATATAGCCATATCGGATCCGGGAAGCCATGTCAGGACTATTCGCTGAATTGGACTTCTGATGATAATTCCATTCATGCGGTTGTGATCGCTGACGGACACGGTAGCAAGACATACGTCAGAAGCGATGTCGGGTCCAGACTTGCTTGCGAAATAGCTCTTGAAAATATAAAGTCTTTTGTCTCTAATATTCCTAAAGATTTTTTTGCAGGGAAATCTGGTCAAGTCACCGCCGCGCCTTATACTATAGAGGACAACCTCTTCCCTATGCAAGGGAAAAGGAAGACTACAAATCTTTCAGAGTCTGAAACCGAGCAGCTTGAGCAGGATAAGGCTTATTACGATGCTGTAAAAGATCTTCAGGAAGAAGAGGCAATATTCAAACGTCTTTTCGGCTCTATCTATCTGCAATGGGTGGATGCATTAGATAAGTATACTGCTGAAAATCCCTTGAATGAGGATGAAAAATCCACCTTGGGAAACAACAAAATCGTCAAGGCTTACGGCTCTACACTCATGGCTTTTGTCAGAACTCCCGATTACTGGTTTGCCTTTCAAATAGGCGACGGTAAAATGGTAGCTTTCGACCGCTCAATGAATTGGTCTGAACCCGTGCCCTGGGATTGTAACTGCTTTTTAAATGTCACAACATCCTTATGCAATACTGAACCTGTCAGAATGTTTCGCTACGCCTTCAGCGGCAGAGGAGACTTTCCTACCGCTGTCTTTTTAGGCTCGGATGGAATAGATGATTCATGGGGAACTATTGAAAACCTTGCCGATTTCTACTCTGAAACCCTTTCCATTTTCAATCGGCTCGGAGCTGATACCGCTACAAAAGAATTAGAAGAGTATCTTCCTGAAATGAGCCGTAAGGGAAGTAGAGACGATATGACTATAGCTGCCATCCTCGACATGGATACGCTTCCAAATGCCGTTGAGTCTTTCTCTATAAAGAAAAAAATCAATGCGATTGATTCTGAAAAAAGACAATTGGAAGAGAAACTCCGGAAACTGACTATTCAGAAAAACGAAATTGAAGACGGGATCAAAGATCTTGAAGAGAAAATCGGAGAGAAAGACCGGTCTTTCTCTGCA
>JAIDJJ010000097.1 GCA_029052265.1 Muribaculaceae bacterium | reverse complement strand
GTATATGAATAATAACAATATAAAAAAGAGGGTTTTTCAAATATTGATGCTTTTTATGTTTGCAGGCACTGTAATCGGCTGCAAACCTACAGAAAAAAATTATAAGTCTGCCTATGATGCGGCGGTCAATAAGCGTCAGTCTTCTGACGCGCTTGATGCAGATCTCGGCATACCGGGAGGAAAACTGCAGCGTGAGGGAGACCCGGCACTCAAGGTAGTAAACGGAGACTCTGTATACTTTTTGGTAGAGAGGTTGAAATTTATTGATGGAGAAGAGCATGAAAAGCATCGGTTTAATGTTGCCGTAGGGGCATATAAAATGCAGACCAATTGTTCGGCTCAGGTCAGTGATTTGTTTGCCAAGGGTTATGCCGCATTCGGGGCAAGCAATCCCGGAGGTATGTTTTATGTGATAGCCGGATCGTTTGATACACTTGATGAAGCCGTATCTTTCGACAAAGCATTCCAATCCAAAGAGTCGGCACACATATATTCAGGACTTCCGCAGGCTCCGGTGATAATTGAATCGAGGTAAAATAATGACCTGATCGGCTTGCAAAAGGATTGATAGGTATAAACCCTGATTCGGATAACAAGATAAATACTGTAAATTATATAAAATCTTTAAAGTTATGAGTTTTATTTGGTACATTCTGATTGGTATAGTTGCCGGTTTTGTGGCAGGAAAATTGATGCGTGGCGGAGGCTTCGGCATCATAGTCAACCTTGTGGTAGGTATTATAGGAGGTGTGCTTGGCGGATGGCTGTTCAGTCTGTTCGGGATATCCACATCAAGTATTATTGGAAATCTTATCACTTCCGTGGTGGGGGCGGTTTTCCTGCTGTGGATAGTCGGACTTTTGAGCCGTAGATCAGATAATTGACGTAAGAAGCACTCGATTGTATATTTGCCTGCTGCCGGAGCTGCCCTTTGATTTATAGGACGCTCTGACAGCCGGCATTATTGTGTCTTACTCCGGTATGCCATATTTTCCCCGACACAGAATGGATACATCATCATGCATAGTCATGGCGAAAATAGTCAAATCTTCTCAAGTCACCGGACAAATAAATTTCAACATTATCTTAGGGGTATTAAAAAATCGTTTTTTTTGATTATATTTGTAGCCTGTTAAGAAGCCGGTTTATAATGAAAAGATATGCCGGGGATTAAGGTATTTAGTCAACATAATAACCTAAAAAAATAATCATGAAAATCGAGAGTAAAGTATGTATCTTGACAGCATTGATGTTTTTGCTGTCATTCCCGTTGTTTACTTTTGCAACAAACCGCGTGATTGAGATTGAAAAAGATTCCATAATATCAGATTTCGATGCCCTGGTAAAGATTATTGAAGACACCCATCCGGATCCGTATACCAACTATGGAGGAAAAGTGTTTTTCCATAAAACAGCCAACAGTATGCGGCGAGCTTTGGAGACAGCTGATTGTCTGACGTTGCAAGATCTATATGATAAGTCTTCCGAGTTCATTTCTTTTTTACAGGACGGCCATTCATATATAAATCCTCCGGCAGTCAGGAACGTTTCTTCCGGTTCGGATTCCATAGTACTTATAAAATTTATGTATGGAGGAGGTTCTCTAATAGTGAATGCTGTGGAAAAAAAGGGGGCACATCTTATCGGAAGTCGCCTGACCGGAATAAACGGGATACCGGTGGAAGTCATAGCTGACCGTGTCGCAAAATATTATCCTTGTGAGAATACAGCCGGGAAGTTCGGATTTTTAAGTGATTATTTCAGGACAGTGGCTATATATAGGAAGTTGACCGGAAATTCTGACGGGACATTGAGTTTTCAACTGAAGACTCCGGCAGGCGAGACGGTGTCGTATTTGCCTTCTGTCATACCCGGTAAAGCTTTTTCCGGCACAGAGCTTGCCCGTACTCCCCAAACCAAGGAGTTCCCCTCTGGGCAATTGGAATGGCGCGTGGTGGATGGCACGATGATATTCCGGCTATCCACTGTCTTGTCGAGAGAGAATTTTGCCTATCAGTATGCCAACGGTTGGGATTTTTATGGAGATTTGAAAAATTATTACCGTATGTCGGGCTCTGAAATGCCTTCCGACACATTGGCAGCAATAAACGGGGTGCCGTCAATGTCAGAAACATTTATGGACATGCTGTCGGAAATGAAAACACAAGGTGTCCGGAATCTTGTGATTGATTTGCGAGGGAATGGAGGGGGATGGACTCCCATAACATTGCCGACCCTTTATATGATGTATGGCGACAGATATCTCGATACCGACATGTCTTCCCATTTTTTCAGGAGGGTGTCAGATCTGTATCTTGAAAAAATAAATACAACAATAGAGGAGTTTAACCGTCGTAACGGAACATTGTTGAAAACCGGAGATTACCTCATTCCGGAAGAGATGGAAGATTGTCGTTCAATAGAGGATAAGAGAGAAGGTTTTATAAATTCAGCGTTCTGTAGTGATGAAATTAAAACAAAATTGCGGTCACTGAATGGTATTCCTCTCTATCAACCGGAGAATGTCTGTGTGGTCACAGACAACGGCACTTTTAGTGCAGCCTTTCACTATGCGTTCTATCTCAGCCGACTTGGAGCGGTTGTGGCAGGTGAAACATCTTCACAGGCACCCAACTGTTATATGGAGATCACACCGTTCACTTTGCCATTGACCGGTCTGAGCGGATCCGTGTCAAATTCCATGCAGGTGTTTTTGCCGGGAAATGACAGCAGGTCAAAGGAATTTACTCCGGATATCCGGCTAAATTATGATGAGTACAGAGATTGCGGTTTTGACCGTAACAGTGTGTTGATGAAGTTGGTTTCGCTATTGAAAAAAGACTCTTGATATTTTTTGCAATCATGCATTAAAAGCGTTCCTGAAAATTTCGTTGCCCTTGCGACTGCGAAATTTTCAGGAACGCTTTTAGAGTATGTTTACTTTTAACATTAAGAAATCTTTAGAAGTCTTTTTGGCTTGTTTTAAGTCTTCATTCAGTCGTT
>JAIDJJ010000096.1 GCA_029052265.1 Muribaculaceae bacterium | reverse complement strand
GAAGAAGACCGGTTTGTAGAATATGAAGGACCGGTTGTTAAGGCAGAGAACATCATCGGACGTGTTTCCTATAATAATGATTATGATGTATGGGAATTCTTGCCGTACGATCGTGAAGATTTTGTTGGAGGGGATTGTGCAGGTTGTTATGTAATCATTGACAATTGGAATCCTGATTATGAACAATATGAAGAAAATTATTGTGTGGTCAACGGTACATTTCAAGAAATTGGTTACCTTAAAGTTGATTTTGGGACTGTATCCAATGCCGCGGTTATCAAGCTTAGTATTGAAACGGCAGTACCATACGACAAAGATATCAACAACGGATATAAAGTGATTGATGGCAAAGAAGAAGAATTTTCAGGAGAAAAAGGTAGCCTGTTATACAATAGTGATGAAGATAAGTGGAAATTTTCCCCATCTAGGCATTCTGCAAACTTTTGGCAGTATGTAATATGCTTTGGCGGAGACTTTACGATTAAAAACTGGGATCCATCTTTTGAACAATACAAAGACGGTTGTATTGTTAGCGGCTCATATCGAAAGATAGGTTATCTCCCTAATCCACCGGCACCACACACCTCTGTATCCGGCACCTTTTACTTCGAAATGACCATCCAAACCATCTCCGGCATCAACCCCGAAAACTAACAGAAGTCCATAAGGATTTAAGAACAGAAGAACATAAGGACATAAGTATTTAAAACATAAGAACAAAAGGACAGAAGGATTTTTATGTTCTTTTGTCCTTCTGTTTTAATTTTAATATACCTTCTGTTCTTTTGTTCTTCTGTTTTTATTTACAGTCCCTTTTGTTCTTCTGTTCTTGTGTTTTTTTGAAATTTGAAATAAGGGGTATGTTGCTAAATTATGTTTTATAACTTGTTGATTTGTTTGCCGGAATGTGTTGGAATTGTTACATTTGCCTAAAATGTAATTTGTTATGGACGTAGAATATCTTATATCTGAAATAATTCAGTCTGCATATGAGGTGCATAAGGCGTTACCTCCCGGATATTTGGAGCCGGTTTATCAACGTGCAATGGAGGTGGAACTGTCTTTGCGTGGTATACCTTATATATCACAATATCCTCTGAAAGTGGTTTACAAAGGGATATGTATTGGTGAATACAGACCGGATATATTGGTGGATAATAAAGTGATTGTCGAATTGAAAGCTGTGGAATCGCTGCTTGCTATACATGAGGTGCAGACGGTAAACTACTTGCAGATAACAGGGTTGGATCAAGGATTGCTTATCAACTTCGGCTCTGATAGAATCGACATACGCCGGAAATTCCGTGTCTACAAACCCAAGTCATAACAAAAGGACAAAAGGGGATTAAACAACATAAGGACAGAAGGACAAAAGGTTTAAAGGAACATAAGGACAGAAGGACAAAAAGGTTTAAAGGAACATAAGGACATAAATATCCATAGTTGTTTTTGTTTATTCAACATATGTCCTTCTGTCCTTCTGTTCTATTAAAACATATGTTCTTCTGTCCTTCTGTTCTATTAAAACATATGTCCTTCTGTCCTTCTGTTCTATTAAAATTTATGTCCTTCTGTTCTTCTGTTTGTTCAAAAAAATCGGGGTTTTGGACGTTTTTTGCATATTTTTGGACGTTTTTTCAGTCGGATATTGTGAAGCTATGTTAATTTTGCAGTAGATTGGTTAACTTTTTTATTTGGAAAATTAAAATCTAATCATAATGAAAAGAGGATTTCTGTTTTCAATACTTTTTGGAGTGGTTTCTACAGTTTCGGCTCAGGGTAATGATCCGTCGAAATCCGGTGTCATTGCTTTGCATCCGGATGAGACGTATCCTGCCTCTGTCACTGTGCCTGTGGTGACTCATAAGGAGAAGGAAATTTATATACCCAATGACCTGCGGGAAATGGATCTGAATGATCCAGAGAGCAAATGGAGTTTCAAGCGGATGGTGTCTACTCCGGACATTGCGCTCTTTTGGGCAAAGGGTTTTGGCAATGACATTACGAAGGCTCCCGATCTTGACGGACACAATATGAAGGTGGATCTCGCCAATCTTTTAGGGAAGCTACAGCATTTCTACGACTTTTTCTATAATGACCTTGCTTTTGTCAAACCAGGAACCAAGGCAGACAAATATAAGATGATGGTCATGCTCGACTATTCTCTTGAAGGTACGGCATACGGTGGTGACTATGACGGTCAGATCGGGGCACTCTGGATAGCACCCAACCGTGTGCAGGACAAGAATCTCAACTGTATAGCCCATGAACTCGGTCATTCCTATCAGTCGCAGATCTCATGCGACGATGCAGGAGATGCATGGGGCGGATGCGGTTTTTTTGAGATGACTTCGCAGTGGATGCTCTGGCAGGTTAATCCCGAATGGCAGAAGGATGAACGTTTCCATCTCGACGCATTCTCCGACCTTACCCATAAGGCTTATCTCCATATCGACAATATCTATCATTCTCCCTATGTCATCGAGCTTTGGGGCGAGAAGCATGGCAAACCGTTTATCGCCGAGCTCTACCGTCAAGGTAAGGTGGGTGAGGATCCGGTAATGACCTATAAGAAGCTTACGGGCATGGACCAGGAAACTTTCAATGATGAGATGTGGCATAATTATGCACGTCTTGTCAATTGGGATATTGACCGTGTGCGCGACTATACCCGTGGATATACCGACCTCTGGCATTCCAGGCTTGACGACGCCGGTGGAGGTTGGCAACGTATAGCCAAAGAGAACGCTCCCGAGAACTATGGATTCAATGTGATTCCGGTAAATGTACCTGAACCGGGAAAGAGTGTGACTGTTCAATTCCGTGGTGAGGCGGGACAAAAAGGTTATTATACGAAAAACAGGGATAAAGCGGGATGGCGCTACGGACTCGTGGCTGTCGACTCCGAAGGGAACGCCCATTACGGCGAAATGCAAAAGGGGAAGAAAGGGAAAGTTACTTATACCGCACCGTCCGACAAAAAGATTGAGAAACTCTGGCTTGTGGTGATGGGTGCCCCGACCGAGCACTGGCGCAATATCGACGGACCAGAAAATCCCGGCGACGCCCAATGGCCCTATTCGATCAAATTTTAATTTGAAATGAAACATCTTCTTCTTTCCATAATGCTTGTGGGGCTGTCGGCTGTCAGGATGACAGCGGCATTCATTGCCCCGGATTTTAATTTTATCCATTATACCACCGAAAATGTGTTGCCGTCTAACAGTGTGCGCGACATAGTTCAGGATGACGAGGGGTATATGTGG
>JAIDJJ010000095.1 GCA_029052265.1 Muribaculaceae bacterium | reverse complement strand
ATATAAAAGGGGTCATCGTCAAAATAAAATAAACAACCATAAAAAACGGTATCCAATATAAAATATTAACTCCGCTATACTTGTAGACTGATACAGCCATATCGTTGGCTATACCGGTGCTAAGAACTGCTTTCACAATTAAAAAAACCAATATGAACACGGCAATAATCATCGCCAATATTATTAAACCACAAGCAAATACCTTCAATCTCGGGAATTTAAATGAAATAAAACGGTCATCCACCTCAACAATGCTGAGATTAAGCAGACTCGTATACTCTTGTGGTTCTTTACGTATGAACCATCTGTCAGCATCCCACATCCCTTTATACAATGCGTATACCATAATCCCGACCCCAATAACCGATAGGACAATTCCACGCCATTCCCATATACCTGGAATCAACATGGATAGAGCGAATGCAGACACCACAATCCATAATGCAGAAGAGGCTATTCTACTTCCTTCCTTATAGGGATCGATGGCATGTGAAAGCAAGCTTTTGGAGCTTTCTTTATTCCTCTTGTTAGCCTCATCCCGAAGTTTTGAGATTCTTTTTGAAACTATAATATCCTTGATTTCATTTATAAGTTTAGAATAGTCAAATACAGAAGCCGTTGCCTCAAGATATTCAACAGCATTCTCAAGATTTACAGCAATGCCATTTGTACCGTAATAAGAAGCCAAGCCAAGCAGTTCATTGGCACGGATTCTCAAAGAAGTATTTTCAGATTGCAACGCAGCTGTAGCATTTTTCTGAAAATCCCTGCTTTCCCCAATCTTATAATTTATGCGAAGCATCAATTCCCTTACCTCGGGTCTCGTGGCATCACATTTTTTAAGCAAATATAACGCCTCCTTATAACTATTTATATTGAACAGATCTTTGGCTTGTCGGAAAATATCTACATTCTCCAACACATTTTTATTTGCACTGATATGATCAATCAATAATTTGACCTGCTCTTCTGAAAGTCTATTACGGTTTTCTTTCAAAAAGAAATCCAATAAATCAAATAATTTATCCGACCCTATCACATTAAGCCATTCACTTACCTCTTGCTCAATATGATCCAATCCTTCTATGCGTTTCTTACCGGGAAATACAATAGCCAGTTTTCGAGGGATTTTTACTACTACAGTTTCTCCAAAAACCTTTTTCAAAAGGTTTGACACATTTTTATAATTTACTTTGGCTTGTTCAACCGGATTTGAGAAAGAACCTCCTTTCACAATAAGCTGCCCACCATTCTCATCTTTCAACGACTTGCCATAATTATCCAAACAATGGAATTGTTTTTGTCCGTCTATTCTTATGATTCCTGCTTCTCCATAGCTTTTATACTCAAGAATAACAATACCGAAATCGCCGATAACAAGAGCATCAAGACAAGAACCGCCAAAGACAACATTGCCCAGCAGAATTATTTTCCTTCCGTTTTTAGCAGCCACTCGAGCCACAAGCTCACAAGTTTCCTGATACTGAAGAAGCTCATGATTATGCTTATCGCCATATGCGTTGACAAGACGGCAATCACATAATGTCGAAATTGATGTCGGAATTGAAACAGCCATAGCCATTAGAAATTAATTTTAAGTTTCACACCGCAAATTTAGCATTTCCAATTGCAAGTTTGTTTCAATCAATCAAACCGTCACATATTCATAAAATTTTTTATGAATAAGCTTATTAT
>JAIDJJ010000094.1 GCA_029052265.1 Muribaculaceae bacterium | reverse complement strand
GCTCAGTGACAGTCAACAAATTTATCGGAGATTTCCTGAAAAAAGAGCTTGACGACTATCTCCACAAACATCAGGATGTGGCAGACACCATGCTCAAGAAAATCGCTTCGAGCGAGAAAGAGCGCAAGGCTATGGCGGGAGTTGCCAAACTCGCCCGCGAAAAAGCAAAAAAAGTAAGCCTCCACAACCGTAAACTACGGGATTGCCGCATCCATTACAACGATGCCGTGAAACAAAACTCCAAGACTGAAGACCGACGCGAACTTTCCTCAATCTTCATAACTGAGGGTGATTCCGCATCCGGCACAATCACCAAAGTCCGCAATGCCGAAACTCAAGCTGTATTCTCCCTTCGTGGGAAACCTCTCAACTCTTATGGCATGACCCAGGAGATTGTCTATAAAAATGATGAGTTCAACCTTCTTCAGGCGGCTCTCAATATTGAAGAGGGTATTGAAGGATTGCGCTATAATAAAGTGATAATCGCTACCGACGCCGATGTCGACGGCATGCACATCCGACTCCTTGTCATAACTTTCTTCCTGATGTTTTTCCCTGATCTCGTAAAAAAAGGACATGTCTATATATTGCAGACTCCCCTTTTCCGAGTTCGTGACAAGAATGCCACAAGACGCAACAAGACAAAAAAGCGCAGGAAAGGTAAAACTGATGAAAACGGCGAACGCGACACATATTATTGCTATACTGACGAAGAACGTGAAGCTGCAATTGCAAAATTCGGGAACAATGCTGAAATCACACGATTCAAAGGTCTCGGTGAAATCAACGATGTGGAATTTGCAGAATTTATCGGTCCTGACATGAGACTTGATCCGGTATCTTTGAAAAAAGACGATACCGTCGACAAGCTTTTGGAATTTTACATGGGAAAAAATACAATGGAGCGTCAAAACTTCATTATAGACAATCTTGTTGTTGAAGATGATTCGGAAATATGAAAGCTCTTTTTGCAGGAAGTTTCGACCCTTTTACCATCGGACACCGTTCTATTGTGGAGCGGGCTCTTAATATCTTTGACAAGGTGACTATTGCCATCGGTCACAACGAACATAAGCGAGGTGAATGGTCAGAACAGGTAAGGATTGACACCATCGCGGAGCTGTTCAGAGACAATCCTAAAGTGGATGTTACCGGATATAGCGGACTTACCGTCGACTTTGCAAAAAAAATCGGAGCTTCCGTGCTTATCCGTGGCGCAAGAGGAGTGATTGATTTTGAATATGAGCGCAATCTTGCGGATGTCAATAGAAAGATCGGGGAAATTGAGACGGTCATTCTTATCAGCGAACCTGAATATTCCTTTATATCCAGTTCGATGGTGAGAGAACTTCTCCACAACGGTCATGACATAACTAAATACATAGCCGGCAATTTCCCTATTCCATAAAAGGCAGGGAACTGATAAAGACAACAAATTTATGAACGGGAGAATCTGTTGAACGAGAATCCCGGGAAAATAGAAATGACAGATATGAGAAAAACATTTATATTCCTCGGAGCGGCAGCCTTGCTGGCTTTATCCGGCATTGCGAAAGCTCAGACATATGTCAACCAGAATCAAAAGCTGAGAATGGCGGAAGCCGCCATCTCGCAGTTTTATGTCGACACTGTCAACGAATCCAAACTTGTCGAAGACGCAATCCGAGGCATGCTTGAGGGGCTTGACCCACATTCACAATATTCCAATCCGGAAGAAACCCGAGAGCTTAACGAGCCTCTTGCCGGAAACTTCAGCGGTATCGGTATTTCTTTCAATATGAATCAGGATACTCTATATGTGATCCAGACTATAAGCGGAGGTCCATCAGAAAGGGTCGGGCTTCTTGCCGGAGACCGCATCATTGCTGTAAACGACACTGTAATCGCCGGTGTCGGAATGAAAAATTCCGATATCATGAAAAGACTGCGCGGTCCGAAAGGGTCGGATGTCAACGTAAGAGTTCGCAGACAGCAAGGAGGAGTGCCGGAAACGATCGACTTTACAATCACACGTGCCGACATACCAATCTATAGTGTGGATGCTGCATATATGGTCGATCCAAAAACAGGATATATCAG
>JAIDJJ010000093.1:13609-14663 GCA_029052265.1 Muribaculaceae bacterium | reverse complement strand
TCATTCTCTAAAGAGCAGTTCGACTCTGCTATGGACTACCTCCCTAAATCCATCCTATCCCCAGAGGCCGGTTACTGATAAAGTGCCGGCCTCACCCTTTTTTAGATGGCGACTTGGGGGTTGCTTTTGCTTTTTTTCGTGTAGTAACTCGATTTTTCATAATATTATGAAGTAAATATGAAACGCCGTATCCTAATTCCTCCCAGACGGTTCCTTATATCCGGAGCGCTATCTCTGATGATTTCATCTTCTTTGTTTTCTGTCTCCGCTTATTCCGTTTCAAGGGAAGACAGATTAAGCCCCCTTGCCGCCGGATATCTCGAAAGGGCAAGGCTTATGCTGTCTGACGGTAATTTCTCCGGAGTAATCGATCAGTTGCGACATCTCGACACGCAAGGGGTGGAACTCTCTGTTCAAGACCGGGAAGACTTCACTTATCTCCTCGCTTTGGCTCTTTACCAAAGAGGGGAGGCGGACTGTGTCGATTTGCTTAGGGATTTTTCCGAAACTTATCCGGCTTCACCGCTGGCGATCCCCGCTAAACTCGCCGCTGCCGATTATTTCTTCTTTGCTCACAAGTTCGGAAGTGCTCTTGCCGCATATCAGGATATCGACTACGACCGTATAAATCCCGCCGACCGTCCGCTATACGACTACAGAAAGGCACTCTCTATGGTCAAAAGTGGAAACTATTCTGATGCAAGACCTATATTTGCCAACCTCAGGGACAATAAGAAATTTAATCTCGCGGCTGACTACTATATCGCATATCTTGATTATGTAGACGGTGAATATGAGAAGGCTTACAGTGGTTTTCAACAGGTGGCGGAGAGAAAAGGAAACAGTAATTCCGATGGAATTGCCCCTCAATATTATCTGGCTCAGATAGACTACACGAGAGGTGACTACAGGAATGCCATTGATCTCGGAAAGAAACTTCTTGAAGACAATCCGGTGGAGGAACTCGTGCCGGAAACCGAAAGAATTGTCGGTCTTGCTTATTTCAAAGAAGGGGAATATGATAATGCGGAAACATACCTTTCACGTTATGCCG
>JAIDJJ010000093.1:3056-13599 GCA_029052265.1 Muribaculaceae bacterium | reverse complement strand
GACATCACCCCTGCAGCCGACGCCATATATGCTCTTGGCGTGATCGACTATCGGAATGATGAATATGACAAGGCAAGAGACCGTTTCGCATCTCTGACCGAACTTAACAACGACATCGCTCAGAGCGCATATCTATATCTCGGACAGATTGCCGTAAATGAGGGGGAACCTAATGCCGCAGCCATTTCTTTCGAGAAGGCATCGAAAATGAATTTCGACAGGAATGTCACTGAAACCGCAATGTTTAATTACATAGCGGCACGCACCCGAGGTGGAAACATCCCTTTCAGTTCTTCAATTCCTTTGCTTAAGGGGTTTCTCAGGGAGTTCCCTAACTCCAATTACGCGCCGCAGGTCGAGGAATATCTCGCAACGGCTTATTTCAATGAAAAGGATTATGCCAATGCTCTCGCAAGCATAAACAGAATTTCGCATCCGTCTTCGAAAGTCTTGGAAGCCAAACAAAAGACTCTTTATGAACTCGGTATGGAATGCATGGCAAACAACAGGCCCGCTGCAGCACGCGATTACCTCGCGGAAGCTGTCAGAATTAATTCCGACCGGCAGATTCAGGCTCAGTCCAATCTTTGGCTCGGCGACGCTTGTTACGCCCTCGGGAAATATAATGAAGCGGAAAAAGCTTACCGGGCTTACCTCAGTGCCGACAGGAGAGGTGACAACAGGTCGCTTGCCTTGTACAACCTCGCATATGCCCAATTGATGGGAGACAATTACTCTCAGGCGGCTGCAAGTTTCCAGGATGCCATGAAGTCTTCCCCTCAGTTGCCTCAGAGACTCAGGGACGATGCGACAATCAGACTCGCCGATGCTCAATATTACTCCGGCAACTACCGTCAGGCGCTGAGAAATTATTCGGTTGCAATCGAAAACAACGCTCAGGACCGCGACTACGCCACTTTCCGGCGTGCCGTGATGTATGGTCTCGACGGAGATATCAAACGCAAACTTTCCGAACTCTCGGCTATGCCTTCTGAATTTCCGGGTTCGAAGTGGCTCCCCAACGCCCTCCTGGAGAAAGGGCAGACTTATTCATCCCTCGGGGAAACTTCTAAAGCGGTGGAAGCATTCGAACAGCTTAGAAACTCTTATAAACAGAGCGCCCAGGCAAGAAAAGGGATGCTGAACCTCGCCATCACCTACATGGAAGCGAATAATCCGGATAAAGCCGAAGAGACATATAAGGAAGTGATTTCCAAATGGCCGTCAAGCGAAGAGGCTGTCCTTGCCAATGATGACCTCCGCCGGTATTATGCCGCCAACGGAGGGTTGACAGAATATGCCTCTTTCCTCCGGTCTGTCCCCGATGCGCCCCAGATTGATGCCTCGGAAATGGAGACTCTATCTTTTGAAGGGGCAGAGACCGCATATGCAGCAGATGTGACCAATACTGCACTTCTGGAAAAATATGTGGAAGACTATCCCAACGGAAGATACCTTGCCCAGGCTCTTCTCGACATAGCCATCGGAAAGGATGAGAATGAAGACCCGGAGGGTGCCCTCAGGGCTCTTGCCTCTCTTATTGACAGACGCTCCGACTCCCCTCAGATTCCGGAAGCTCTCCTGATGAAAGCGGAGATCCTTGAAGCAAACGGGGCGGTATCGAGAGATGAAACCCTAAAGACTTACCGGGAACTGGAAAAACGGGGTGGAAACGACTATCTTGCAGATGCATATGCCGGGATCATGCGCAACACCGACAATGATGCCGAAAGGATGAAGTATGCTTCTCTTGTAAAGAACAGCGGTGGTCTCTCTGCCGACCGGATTGAGGAAGCGGAATTTTATGAGGCATCCGCCATGCTTAAAGGTGGGGATGCAAAGACTGCCGTGGAACTGCTCTCACGTATTGCCGCCAATCCGAAAAGCCTTTCCGGAGCTAAGGCTGCCGTGATACTCGGACAGCATTACATCGACACCGGAGATGTGAACGCGGCTGAAAAAGTGCTCACTGCATTCACCGATGCCGGATCGCCTCATGAATATTGGCTTGCGCGGGGATTCATCGCTCTCGCCGACGTATACCATGCCAAGAAAAAGGATTACCTCGCTATCGAGTATATCAAAAGCCTCCGCGACAATTATCCCGGAAAGGAACTTGACATTCACGACATGATAGCCACCCGCCTTGAAAACTGGAAATAATTTCTAACATACCTATTAGACATGACTTTGAATAAATTATATTTGTGCGCCGCTCTCGCCCTGCCGTTTCTGGGGACTGTCCCTGTCAGGGCGCAGCTCCACGAGTCGATCAACGTGGAAGGTAAGTATGTGCCGGAAATTATCCGTGTGGACCGCATAAACACCTTCCCGAAAGCATTGGATTCTTCTCTCGGGTTTGTCCCTCTCAATTACGAGATCGGCGGGGTGGAGGCTGCGTTTTCTCCCTCGCTTATGACTATGCCCGCCACAGGGTGGGGGGCGTCGCGTAATGTTTCCAGAAATCCCGGATACCTCGAATTTGGTGTCGGGTCCTGGCTAAATTCAACTCTCAGCGCAGGATACCGTTTCGTGGACAACGCCTCCACTCTTGCCGGGATAAGGCTGCAGCACAATTCCACATCTCTCTGGAAACCGCAGCTCTCGGAAACGACCGCAGACATAAAACAGTTCCGTTACGACGAGTCGGTCGGACTATATGCATCTCATGTGGTAAAAGGGTATGGCAGGCTGGATGCTGCCATCGATTACCATGTCGGTTATTTCAACTATTACGGAATATTCAATCCCTCCGACATATCGGCTCAACCGATTGAGGCGCCGACCCAGACTCTGAACGATTTCGCACTGAAACTCGACTGGATGTCTCTTATATCCCCCTCTTCCGGAATGACATACCGCGCCCACGCACGCATACGCCATTTTGCATACCGTGCAATGCCGCTCCCCGTGGAATGGGGAAATTCTCCGGTGAAAGGGAACAGGGAGACCGACGTGGAACTTGCCGGAGCCATCAGGCTGCCTTGGGACAACGGGAGTTCTATCGGTATGGATGCATCTCTTAATGTGCTGCTATACGGCGGTCCCGACAATGTATTCACCTACGCGCAGGGTGCCGGCACAAGGGAATATTCCCTCAACCGTCCTGACAATTACGGGATGCTCACTCTCACTCCCTATTACCGGTTTAACCGCGACATGATAGATGTCAGACTTGGTGCCGATGTCGATATGGCGTTCAACGCCGGTCCGGAAGGGAACAGATATTCTTTCTTCCATATCGCTCCAGACATCAGGTTTGCCCTCCAGACCGGACAGTTCGGGATGTATCTGAACCTGCTTGGTGGAAGCACCCTGAACACCCTTGCAAGCCGTTACCAGTATGACTACTATATGATGCCCGCCTTGACATCTACAAGACCGACCTACACTCCGATAGACGCCACCCTGGGCTTCAATGTCGGTCCGTTCTCCGGATTTTCATTAGGTATCGAGGGTTCTTTCAGGTCAAGCAAAAACGTGCCTCTCGGAGGATGGTATCAGGCTTGGATGAACTATGGAGGAGCCCCTGTTCCCGGAATTAACAATGCTTCCTCGATCACATCACGCGACCGTATGCTCTATTCTCTCGACTCTGACGGCATAGATCTGAACGGGGTCAGTGTCGGAGGCTACATCTCGTTTGTCCCTTCTGACGCCTTTTCTTTCAAAGCGAAGGTGGCGGCACAGCCTCAGAACGGTGAAACGGGGTATTTCAACGGTTATGACCGTCCGAAAGTCACTGTGGATATCGACGCCGCAGTCCGCCCCGTCAGGCAGCTCGGCATATCGGCAGGGCTCGACTACAGGGCGAAACGGTGCATATACACACGTGCCGTCACCGACCTCCCGAGTGCGGGTGTTGACACCGGCGACTCTAAAGGCTCCCTTTACAGCATGAACCTCGGCGATCTGGCTCTTCTCAACCTTGCCGCCTCGTGGGATTTCTCCGATTCGTTTTCCGTCTGGCTGCAGGCAGACAACATCCTGAACCGCAAAGACGAGGTGCTCCCCATGCTTCCCGTGCAGGGAATAAATTTTGCCGCCGGGCTGAAAGTGCTTTTCTAAGGGAACTAAAATGACGTTCCCGTCGTTGATTTAATTATACAACCGAAGATTCTCAGGAATCTTCCAATCACAAGAAATAACTTTTAAAGCAATATGAGCCAGCAGAAATTGACTTTGGCATATCTTAATGAAGACGACAGGGCATACGGGCTCGCCGGTATGGTTATATCCCTTGCCAGTCTCAGAGCCATTGACCGTGTGGCGGAGATCAGTCTTGATTCTGACGGACCCATGGTGGAATTTTCTCATGAGTTCTATTTCCAGGGTTCGCCGTCTATATCTCCCAAAGCCACCTGGGACAACCTTGTCCAGAATTTTCACACAGTCACGGCTATGGCTCTCTCCAACGTTATGGCGCGTTCTGTGGTAAGGATGAAAGAGGAGACTCCGGAAGAAATTCTGAATCTCATTTATTCCGAAGTGGAGAAAGAGGGGAAAGACACTTGTTCTCTTGAAGAAGACGAGATCGAAAACCTTTATAACAATGCGATGGCTCATATGAGGCGTCTGTTTCATAATCCGCGGTTGCACCCGGCAATCGACGAGTTCGCCCACATAATCTCTCGCCGCCGCAATCTCTCCGGCAGGGAAATCCGGGATGAACTTCATCTGCTGCAGCTCCTCTAAGCAATTATCAATTAGCAATTAGTAATTACTAATTGCTAATTGATAATTGCTAATTGATAAATGTTGTTTCCGAGATTTTGTAGCGAGGGCGTTTTTTCACTTCTACATAGATCTTGCCCACGTATTCCCCTAAGATTCCCATCCCGAACAAAAGGATTCCGGTGCAGAACCATATCGACAACATGAGCGATGTCCATCCTTCTATTGTCTCCCCTTTGAAATACCTGAAAAAGACGTATATACCCATACCGATCGCTGTTGCCATAAACAGTAGTCCAAGCCAGAAAAGCATCCTTACCGGAGTGACTGAGAATGATGTCACCCCGTCTGCTGCAAATTCCAGCATCTTTCCCACAGGATATTTGCTGCATCCCTCTTTTCTTTCCCCCCGGTGATAATACACCTTCTCCTGACGGTAACCGAGCTGCGGCACCATTCCCCGCAGGAATACATTCCGTTCGCCATACTCAAGCAATGATTCAAGCGCCCTGCTCCCCAACAGGCGATAGTCGGCATGATCATAGATACATTCCACCCCAAGAAGATTCAACAGGCGGTAATAGGCATGGGCGGAGTGCTTCTTGAACCATCCGTCATTCTCCCGGCGGCTCCTGACACCGTAGACAACCTCTGCGCCCCTCTTGTAAGCCCGGATCATCTCCGGGATGACCGAAGGGTCATCCTGCAGATCCGCGTCGATTGTGACACATGCGTCGCATTCTCCCGCCACTTGTTCCATCCCCGCGAGAAGGGCATACTGATGCCCGAAATTTCGGCTAAGACGAATCCCTTTCGCGGCGACCGGCGCGGCGTCGCCATCCGCACTTCCCGAAGAGATTCCGGCTATCGCATCCCACGTGCCGTCGCTACTCCCGTCGTCCACATAAAGTATATAGCTGTCGTCTGATATATCTCCGGATTCGATCATCCTCCCAAGCAATCTTCCGAGAACCTCATGCGTATGGTGGATAACAGCCTCCTCCTCGAAACACGGTACTATCACTGCCAGTCTTGTCATGCTCTGTTGCTAAGATAAATTGCCTTTAAAACGGTTTTTATCGCGGGTGCGTTTCTTTTCAAGACTTGCCTTGAATGCATCCGTCAGGTCTGTCCCCGTCTGGTTGGCAAGACACACCACCACCCACATCACATCGGCAAGTTCCTCCGCAAGTCCCTTGCGGAGATCACCCTCTTTCGCCACCTGGTCGCCATAGACCCGCGCGATGACGCGTGCAAGCTCTCCCACCTCTTCTGTCAAAAGCGCCATGTTGGTGAGTTCTGAAAAATATCCCCCTCCCACGCTCTTTATCCAGTCATCCACCAGTCTTTGTGCTTCTTTTATTGAAATCTCGCCCATATTCAAATTGTCTTTAATACCGTTCTGTCCTGATCCACATCAAGTGTGACAACGGCTCCCTCTACAAGCGGATAGTTATCGCGCACATGCCCTGTCGGAAAATTGAACGCCACCGGAATGTCTTTGATATCATATCTCCGGAGCAACGCGTCTATCATTCCCTCCATGCTCTCATGGTTAAGATCCGGACGGTATTCAGTAAACCTCCCGACGATCAATCCTTTTATCCGTTGCAGGGTGCCGCAAAGGTAGAGACGCGCAAGCATCCTTTCCACGGCGTAGATCGCTTCCGAAATATCCTCGATAAACAGTATGACATCTTCCCCCTCTCCGACTTCAAGCAGGTCGAACGGTGTAGAGGCAAGACCATTGAGCACAGCCAGATTCCCACCCCGCAGAACCCCTTGCGCATGTCCGCAGCGGTTGAACGCGTGTGGAGCCGTCTCATAATCCATTTCAGGTCCCTCGGCAAGGATTCGGAACAGATGCGCTGTCGAGACATCATCCGCAGGCTCTATGGCGAGATGTTTTGCCATCGGGGCATGAAGCGACGCCACCCCCGACTTATACCACAAGGCATGCAACGCGGATATATCTGAAAAACCGATTATCCACTTCGGATTGTTCCTTACCTCATCCATCGGGATCTCCGAAATGAGTTGCACACAGCCATATCCGCCACGCGTGCAAAAGATCGCTTTTACCTCAGGATCACGCAAAGCGTCACGGATATCCGCCACACGTTGCTCTCTTGAGGAGGCAAACGACCCGTCGGGAGAAGACAACAAACCCGGCATAAGACGTGGCACATACCCCATCTTCTTCAGGAAATCCGCCCCACCTTTCACATATTCCTCCTTCACCATTGTGGCAGGCGAAACCATGGCAACCACATCCCCCTTCTTCAGTTTATTCGGGAATACCATATTGATAATTGATAATTAACTAATAACTAATGACTAATGACTAATTAACTAATGACTAATGACTAATTAACTAATGACTAATTAACCTGCACCTTGATCCCGGTCTCTTCCTCAATTCTTCTGCCTATCGACTCCAGTTCCGGTTTCTCAACTTTGATAAGCTTCTCTTCGGGCGTGGAGCGGTCAAGACTGTAAAGCATGATCTCTCGGGGTTTGATCTCCTTATAGGCGGCTATCAATGCATCGGCCTCTTCAGGGGTAGTGTTGTCAACCACGATGCCGCCGTGTTCTCCGCGCAGCATCATTGTCTGAATGATCCCCGTCCCGGCAAATTCCTTCAAACCCTCAACCACACGTTTCACAGTAAACTCCCGTGACGTCGGCTGATCTATCAGACGCATTGTCGATTCTATCGCCGAATCAAGTTTAAGGATATTGTTGTCGACCTTCTTCAGCGCCTCCGCAACAGAAGGTGTAAAGATACGGGTGGAATTTGTCAGCACCGACACTTTCGCTTCAGGATAAAACTCATCCCTGAGTCTGATCACATCATCTATGATACCCGGGAAATCCGGGTTCAAAGTCGGCTCACCGTTACCGGAAAAAGTGATTACATCAAGCGGGTCGCCCCCTGTTTTCATAACAGATAGTTTATCATGAAGCTGTCGCCTCACCTTTTCACGCAAGGGGAGACCGGTGGTGCCGGGACCTTGGGCATTATAGCCCGCCTCACAATAGATGCAGTCAAACGAGCATACCTTCCCGTCGTCAGGGCTCAGATTGATTCCCAACGACACACCGAGCCGGCGGCTCCGGATAGGTCCGAATATAGTGGAATGAAACAAAACAGTCTGATCTTTTGCCATAATTTTTTCAAATTAGATTAAAATACCGGGCATCCGGGAAATCTTCAGCCATAGAAGCAATTTCCTCAGCCACTTAGCATCCAAAAGACAAAATTAACCAAACATATCCACATATCCCAAAATATCCCGCCAAAAACTGACCCGAATAAAAAAAGACACAGGGAGCACTGGGACCCGGCGCCTCTCCGAGGCGCCCGAAACCGCAAAACTGACAACGGACATTAGTGAATTAGTCAGTAGTGAATTAGTCAGTAGTGAATTAGTCAGTAGTTAGTGTTAATCAGCAATTCTGACAACGGACAACGGATAAAAAAATTAAAAATAATTTTGTAAAATTAAAAAATATTATTTATATTTGTGACCGTAAACATTAATCTTATGAAATTCTCATTGTCCAAGCCCGCAAGCACCGACTTTTCATTTGATTAAACGATTCTGCTAATGCAGTAAAGTCTTTTCATTTTTTTTGATCTTGAAGTATTATAATCCCGGTTTCTTTCCACACCTCCCCGGGTTAATGTCAGGAGCTTTTATATACTTGAAATAATAATCGATTATTATAGAGATCAACAATCTATTTTTAACCTCAAAATCAATTAAGTATGAAATACTATATGAATTACAGACGCATTCTTTTATACCTGATATTTACTATCGCTATGGGCCTGTCTTGTGTTAAAGCCGAAGACCTGGATTTAAGGAACCGAGGTATCTTACATATTCAAGACACTGCACGGAATGAGATTGTCTACGTACACATAGCAATCGACCCGAAAAAAAACAACGAAAGAAAAGTGACCTACGAGATGCTGACTTTTGGCAACAGGCTTTCCCATTACGGGGGATACGAGAACTATCAGCTTGATTCCATTTACATGGCTGACCCGACTCTTCGTCTTGAACCTCAAGAATCATATAATCTTTATAAGCAATATGACACCATACGTGACAGCATGACCATTGACCGTTCAAATGGAACATTGACATATTACGGCGCTATTTTCATAAACTATTACAGATATACAGAACCGGTTCCGGAGATTGAATGGGAACTGCATAACGAGACGGAAACGGTCTTGGGATACCTATGCCACAAGGCTACTGCAAATTGGAGGGGCAGGGAGTGGACAGCATGGTATTCGGATATACCCGAAGATGCCGGTCCATGGAAATTTCAGGGGCTTCCAGGTCTTATCTTGAAAATTGAGGATTCATCAGGACAGCATTATTTCGAGGCTATCGGTGTCAAGAACGATGTTTTCCCGTTCGGGTATAAAGATCGGCTCTACAGCAGGACAACAAGGGAAAAACTCGCCAAAAGCATGGAGGATTATGCCGAAAATTTCACAAGAATAGCTGCAGACTCTGGGATGATACTCGAATCGGAAGAACATCTCGAAAAACTGAGAAAAAGCAAGCGGCGCAAATTCTACGCACCCATCGAACTGGAGTAAAATATTGCAAATCCACACATTAAGTTGTATCTTTTGGAAACTATTAACCATCGTCTTTAGCAGGCAGAGGTTGAATTAAACGACAATACTATATGAATTACAGACGCATTCTTTTATCCATGATATTTACTATCGCTATGGGATTGTCTTGTGTTAAAGCCGAAGACCTGGATTTAAGGAACCTCGGTATCTTACATATTCAAGACACTGCACGGAGTGAGATTGTCTACGTGCATATAGCAATCGACCCGAAAAAAAACAACGAAAGAAAAGTGACCTACGAGATGCTGACTTTTGGCAACAGGCTTTCCCATTACGGGGGATACGAGAACTATCAGCTTGATTCCATTTACATGGCTGACCCGACTCTTCGTCTTGAACCTCAAGAATCATATAATCTTTATAAGCAATATGACACCATACGTGACAGCATGACCATTGACCGTTCAAATGGAACATTGACATATTACGGCGCTATTTTCATAAACTATTACAGATATACAGAACCGGTTCCGGAGATTGAATGGGAACTGCATAACGAGACGGAAACGGTCTTGGGATACCTATGCCACAAGGCTACTGCAAATTGGAGGGGCAGGGAGTGGACAGCATGGTATTCGGATATACCCGAAGATGCCGGTCCGTGGAAATTTCAGGGGCTTCCAGGTCTTATCTTGAAAATTGAGGATTCATCAGGACAGCATTATTTTGAGGCTATCGGTGTCAAGAACGATGTTTTCCCGTTCGGATATTCAGATCACCTATACAGCAGGACAACAAGGGAAAAACTCGCCAAAAGCATGGAGGATTATGCCGAAAATTTCACAAGAATAGCTGCCGACTCTGGGATGATACTCGAATCGGAAGAACATCTCGAAAAACTGAGAAAAAGCAAGCGGCGCAAATTCTACGCACCCATCGAACTGGAGTAAAATATTGCAAATCCACACATTAAGTTGTATCTTTTGGAAACTATTAACCATTGACTTTAGCAAGCAGCGGTTGAATTAAACGACAATACTATATGAATTACAGACGCATTCTTTTATACCTGATATTTACTATCGCTCTGGGCCTGTCTTGTGTTAAAGCCGAAGACCTGGATTTAAGAGACAACGGCATATTGCATATTCAAGACACTGCACGGAATGAGATTGTCTACGTACACATAGCAATCGACCCGAAAAAAAACAACGAAAGAAAAGTGACCTACGAGATGCTGACTTTTGGCAACAGGCTTTCCCA
>JAIDJJ010000093.1:0-2956 GCA_029052265.1 Muribaculaceae bacterium | reverse complement strand
AGGACAACAAGGGAAAAACTCGCCAAAAGCATGGAGGATTATGCCGAAAATTTCACAAGAATAGCTGCCGACTCTGGAATGATACCCGAATCGGAAGAACATCTCGAAAAACTGAGAAAAAGCAAGCGGCGCAAATTCTACGCACCCATCGAACTGGAATAAGCATGCAACCGAGAGTAATATCCAATCAAACCAAATCATCTTAAACTGAATATCATGAAACGGATCCTGATTATAGCACTACTGTTCCTGAATCTGTTAGCTGTTTATGCAAAAGTAGAGATAAAAGGGAAAGTGACTGACCTTGAGGGGACTCCTCTCCAAGGGATAATGCTGCGCCTTTATCAGGACAGAAATATCAAGGCTTTCACAAATTCAAAAAAAGACGGCACATTCCTCATGAAAGCCGACACCATATCATTCCCCGCGAAAATATCATTCGCATCAAAAAGCTATGCACCTCATGAAATGTGGATCTCCAACACCTCTGACTCTGTTTTTGCTGTACTCGAACCGCAGCAGCTGACTCTGGAGGAAGTTGTGGTGAAAGTGCCGCGGGTGCGTATGAAAGGTGATACCATCACCTACGATGTCGCGTCTTACACAGGGAATGGAGACCGCAGCATTGAAGACGTCATCAAAAAACTTCCCGGTATCGAGGTGTCTGACAACGGGACCATAATGTATGACGGTGAACCTATCAACAATTTCTACATCGAAGGGCTAAACCTCATGGGGAACAACTATGCCATCGCATCCCGCAACATAACCCCGCAGGATATCTCCACTGTCAGTGTCTACGAACGCCATCAGCCAAAGAAAGCCTTGAAAGGGATTTCCGAATCAAGCAAAGCGGCTCTCAATCTAAAACTAAAAAAGGGGAGGATGCTCAAGCCTGTAGGGTTCATTAAAGGGGGAGCCGGATATGGCGACGAGACCCTATGGTCAGGACAGCTTTACACAATGCTGGTATCCCCGACAAACCAGACCATCGTCTCCGCCAACGGCAACAATACGGGAAACGACTACCTAAACCCGAACGACCGGGGCGACAAGGCATTTACCACTTTCGGGAGAACTCCATTCGGCACTCCTTCTCTCTCAAACTCCCGATATATAGACAACCGGTCGGCATACTTCACGGCAAACACCCTTTTCAAACTCAAGGAAGACCTTACATTCACTTTCAACTCATCATACGGTCTTGACCACGACGGGTTCGACGGAATGTCTACAACTGAATATCTCGCATCCGGTCTCAAAGACCCTATATATTCCGAAAAGGTGGACAACGGTTTGAAAAAACATGTTGTTTCGGCTTCCGCGAAAATCGAGAACAATTCCGACAAGCTATATCTCAAAGACCAGTTTTATTTCACAGGCAATTTCAACAACAACGACTACGGGATTGTAAACTCATCATCTGTCGGTCAGACCCTGCACAACCGTAATTTCTCTTTTTTCAATGATTTCTCCACAATCATCAGAAAAGGGAGGAATGCTACCGAAATAACATCGCAGACTTCATACAGGCACACCCCTTTCAGCAACATCGCTGCCACTGATATAATTTCGGGGACGCAAATCATGCGTCAGAATGTGGAGGGAAGGTCATTCTACAACCGTGAGACCACAGGCTACAGCCGGAATGTATCGCGAAAATCCACAATAGGGGCTGACCTGGCTTTCCAGATTAACCACGACAAGTTTGTATCTTTCGGACAAAAGGAGGAGTCCGCTCCACTCTGCAACGATCTTTCGGGGCATATTCTGAAGGCATCGGCATCTCCTTTCTATAGATTCGTCATCCCAGGAAAAATCTCGGTGTCTTTCACTCTCCCGATTGAATGGAGAGACCTTAAATATGCCGATATTGTCAACGAAAAGACTCACCGTTTCGACAAAGTATTTGTTGACGGGAATCTTGATATATTTTTCAAGCCTCATCCAAACCATTGGTTTGAGGCAGCCGCCTCATGGAATCATGACACCGGTGACATTTCCAACTTCATCGACAACCCGATTTTCACAACGTTCCGCAACACTTCAACTCTCGGCAACGGGAATTTAGTGAAAACCCTCTCGAAATCCGCCCGCGTTTCATACTCTCTGAGAAACCCGCTCGACGGATTTTATCTGAAAGGGATGGCTTCTTTCAGCAGAAAGGAGACAAACTCCCTGTCTGTGATGGATGTAGACCAGTCAGGCACGTCAAGCTCATCGCTCAATTCCAAGACCCACAACGATATCACCAACGTGATGGTCAATGCCACCAAACATCTCACGGGGATCAACTCGCGTCTGTCGCTCAATTTCACGGGAGTGTGGATGCAAAGGGAGTCAATGCGCTCCTCGGCTCTGATCAACATCAATAATGCAACATATATCGCAACCCTGAAGGCTGAGACCGAGCAGTTTAACAATATCCTTGCCATGTCGGCAAACGTCTCCTACACCCTCAATCACCAATCGTTTAAAGGTATTATTCCTTCAAACGACCTCCGCGAATTTTCTGTCAACGGAAAAGTGTCGGTATTCCCGATAAAAAAACTTGAAATATACGGGAAACTGTTTTTCAACCGTTCGCAACTGGAAGAGGGGAACTATAAATCGAACATATTCATTGATGCAGGCGTAAAATATTCGATAAAAAAGTTTGACATCGAGCTGACAGCGCAAAATCTCACCGACATGCGCAGATACGAATATACCCTCTACCACACGCTCGACCTGACCACATATTCATATTCACTACGTCCGATGGAAATGCTCCTCTCCCTCCGCTACAATTTTTAACAACACAGCAACATAGGCGCCCGGCGCCTCTCCGAGGCGCCCCAACGGACAACGCAAAACGCAAAATTTGCCTAATTCCCCCGGTTTTACTAATTTTGCACAAAGCAATTGCAAGATTATGAAACAACAGTGTCTTATACACATAACCCAGCCCACGAGA
>JAIDJJ010000092.1 GCA_029052265.1 Muribaculaceae bacterium | reverse complement strand
GATATGAAGTCACCTTATCCAATGCAAAAAAATTAACTTTCAATACGAATGGCGAACTGATTTAGAACAAATACAAAAGGGGATTGCTTGAGCAATCCCCCTGAAATCAGGTACATAAACACCAATCTTTATTATCTATTGAACCTGCTGAAATTAATATATTATTTAGTTTGGTTGAATATCCATTCTCTCACGGGAGTCAATCTGTAGGCATAATCGAATGAATACATATGCTCGCTTCCTTTGCCATCTTCCGGCAATACTGTTTTTGACTCGAAGTTTATGATATTGATTGGAGCCCCCTTTGCAAGCAACGCCGATGCAAGTGCATCCTGCTCAGCCTGCGGAAGTTTCGCACTCCATTCCGCATATTCATATTTCACGCCGGCTGAATCTGCCGCCTTTTCCAATGCGTCGAAAGTTCCTGCCTTTCCTGCTGTTATGAAGACAAACTTATGTTTCACAAGCTCATCGAATGTTGCGCTGTCCCAATGGCAATCCACGAACAGCGATGCCGCGAAGACATCAGGATATGTGGCATTGAAATACATTGAGATCATACCTCCCATCGACTGGCCTGTGGTATAAAGACGATTGCTGTCCACATTCTTCTCCTTAGACATTTTTTCAACAAGGCGGAGCACCATGTCCACTTCTTCCGTATGCTCATAAGCATCATTTACAGCCACTCCCGAATATTGGGGAACAAGCACATAGCAAGGATGTTGAGCCTGCCATGAATCTGTAGCCCATATCAAGGCGCCATAACCCTGAGTCAACGGACGGGTGACATCTGTACCCGGAGTGCTGGCATCTGCCATAAACAATACAAGCGGATATTGCTTTGAAGAATCTATATTTGCCGGAGTAAACAGATTATATTTCATTGTTTTTCCGGTAACAGAGTCTGTATATTCAAGCTGCTTGAACATAGGAACCTCTTCCTTTATCATTGCTTGAAGCACTTCATCGCCCGATTTGTCGATCACCGGACCACCGCCGGGACTGCCAAGCTGAGGACCGCCCGGTTTTCCACCTCGACGAGGTGAAGCTTCCTCTTCCAATTTAACACTATCTGAATCTGCCTGCTTCCCTGACCCTCCTGCACATGAGGCAACTGCCGGGACTGTGCCCAACATCATCAGCGACATAAGTGATACTAATGATAAATTTTTCAAATTCTTCATAACAAATTTTTATAACTCTATGTGTTATCCATCCCTGTCTTATAAGACATGTTTTTTCGCAAAAGTTTATCTGCCGACGTAAATAACAGACATCTAATGGCAAACAACATGCACAAACACATTTCTTCAGATCCCAAGCCGATCCATATTACTTGTCATTTTCAACCATACCGAGACTATTGTTGGCGGATGCGCGTAATTTTACTAATTTTGTCCCTTGTTAAAGACTCTTTTTTGAATCCGCTTGTTTATAATGCAGAAGCTGACAGTCAGCTCCGGCTAATCCGGATAAGATTATTCAGAGTAAAAAGGTGACACGATATGAAAATAATTGTAGCCGGTGATGGCGAGACCGGTACCCATATGGCAAGAACCCTGTCTGTCGAAGGACAGGATGTGGTGCTGATGGGTTCTGACCGCGAACATCTTGCAGAACTGGATGCCGTTGGCAACTTTATTACTTTTGAGGGAAGTCCTCTTTCAAGATCCAATCTGATCCAATGCGGAGCAGAGGGGGCTGACCTGTTTGTTGCCGTCACCCCTGACGAGACAGGCAATCTGATCGCCTGCCAGCTCGCCAAAGACTGTGGCACGAAAAAATGTGTGGCAAGAATCGATAATCCGGATTTTGATTCCGATCTCAACCGCCGCCTCTTCATGAGAATGGGGATAGATATGACAATATATCCCGAAAAACTTGCCGCCGTCGAAATCAACCATTTTATAAAACATAATTGGGTAAGCGACTGGATCGAACTTCATCAGGGAGCATTGATTGTGGCGGGAGTTAAAATGCAACGTGACGGTTCTTTGTGCGGCAAAGCTCTAAGCGAGGTCCCGAATAACCCGAGACTATTTCACGTCTCTGCAATAAAACGCGGGGCGTCAATCATAATTCCGAGAGGTGACGACAGGCTTCTGGAAGGGGACACCATCTACTTTTCTGTTCTCCCCGGAACTTGCGATATGCTACCCGAATTATGTGGGAAACGTGTGCGACGCACAGGCAGGATCATGATTTCCGGGGCTGGAAGAGTGACTGAGAACCTGCTTGAACTCATAGCAGGCGACTACGACATAACTGTCATAGACCCCGATAAAGACCGGTGCGGAATTATTGCATCTCGTTTCCCTGAAGTGGTCACGATCAATTCAAGAGTGAACGACATCACAACTCTTGAAGAGGAGGGGATCGGGCAATGCGACATGTTTCTTGCCTTGACCGGAAGTTCTGAAAAAAACATTGTCTCATGCATGGTGGCAAGAGAGCATAATGTAGGGAAAACCGTTGCCCGCATAGAGGAGCTTCAATATATGCCCGAGGCTGAAAGCCTCGCAATCGACAAGATAATAAACAAGAAACTTCTCAATGCCGGTAAAATTCTCAGTGTGCTGCTCGACTGCAACATGGCGACAGCACAATGCATATCTCTCGGCACGGCAGAAATAACTGAGATCATAGCACCGGAAAATTCCCGAATTGTATCCGCACCTGTCTCCGAACTGTCTTTACCCCGCGACATCACTGTGGGCGGAATAATCAGAGACACTACCGGAATGCTGGCGGAAGGACGCACATTGATCCGTCCCGGCGATCATGTTGTGGTGTTTTATATGCCGGGCAGCCTGCCTAAATTAAGCAGATTTTTCAGATAATTCTATCTCATATGGCAGCTTCTTTAAATCCCGCAGCAATTGTAAGGGTTATCGGACGTCTCCTCCTTATCGAAGCCATACTTATGCTTATCCCCATGCTGATAAGCATTTTGTATCTTGAGCCCGACTGGATAGTCTTTCTTGCCACTGCCGCGCTTACGGCAGCCACCGGCGGACTTGCCGAATTTTTCACGAAAAAGAACGGGTCTTCCGTAATCAGAAGCCGAGAAGGATTTATCATTACATCTGTGATATGGGTCATATTCTCTTTTTTCGGTATGATCCCGTTCATGTTATGCCACGACAGTATCGGTTTTTCCGATGCGATGTTTGAGGTCATTTCCGGTTTTACCACCACCGGGGCGAGCGTGATCCCGGATGTGGAAAAACTCTCCCACGGAATATTGTTCTGGAGGGCGTTTACTCAATGGATAGGTGGTCTCGGAATTATTCTCTTCATGCTTGCCGTGTTGCCGGAACTAAACAAGGCATCCGGGATATCAATGTTCAACGCGGAAGCCACAGGCATAACCCATGACAAACTGCATCCGAGAATAAGGCAGACAGCCCTTTCCATATGGGGGATATACGCCCTGCTTACCATCGGCTCAACACTTTTGTTGTGGGCAGGACCTATGAATCTGTTCGACAGTGTCTGTCAGACATTTGCGGCGATTGCCACCGGCGGATTTTCCACTCGCAACGCGGGGGTCGGATTCTGGCACTCGGACTATATTATATCGGTCCTTACGGTAGTGATGTTTTTAGCAGGGCTAAACTTTATCTCGCTCTACAACATACGGCGCCAGGGGTTTAAGTCTATATTGAAAAATTCCGTGTTCAGATACTTTACCGGTATTGTGGCCTGCGCGTATGCTCTCCTGCTCTTATCCACGCTTATCCGTGGAGCCGAGACAAGCTGGGATTCCCTGTTCCTCTACCCTGTTTTCCATATTGTCTCGGCAGTGACTTCTACAGGTTTTTCTTTAGACGGGGTTGAATCCTGGGGACCGTTCTCTCTATTCCTGACGATTTCCCTGATGATCTGCGGGGCTTGTGCAGGGTCTACTTCCGGAGGCATTAAGGTTGACAGATTGATTGTCATGAAAGATAATTTCCTTAACGAGATAAAGAAGACGGTTTTCCCGAAACGCACATATGTGGTGCAGCTCAACGGAAGTGCCCTCAACAACGGGCTCGTCACAAGAATTTCAGCCTTTATCACCCTGTATATATTGATAATCATTATATCTACCGCAATCATACCATTATTCCTTTATTCCATGACCGACTCTCTATATATCGT
>JAIDJJ010000091.1 GCA_029052265.1 Muribaculaceae bacterium | reverse complement strand
GCTGGTTATACATGTCGCTGCCAGGCTCCAGAGTCGGAGTGAGCAATGGCGACATACCGAGGGCGTTGGTGATTGCACCGCCATAATAACCGCCACCTCCGCCGAATCCTACACTGTGTATGCGTGAATAAGCAAGATTGGTGGTCAGCACAAGCTTGTTGAGATAGCTACGTTTGTTTGAATCGTCAAAGAGTGTGTAAGTATTATTAGAGCGTAGAGTCAGACGGTCGTAGTTAGACTGGTTGTAGTTACCACCCATGATACCATCCTGCTTATAGTAACCGAGCGAGAGATAGTAGTTGACTTTTTCCGTGCCTCCGGCAACCGACACCTGATGATTCATAACAGGGGCATTGTCATTGAAGATAGCTTTTTCCCAATCATAACCTTCACCCTGCGACCAGGGATCACCCTGAACATGAGAAGGGATTGACTGTCCTGCGTTCAGATAGCCCTCCTGCTTCATCATCATATACTGCGCCCCATTAAGGACTTGCACTTTCTTGCCTACACTCTGCCAGCCATAGCTGAAGTCATAGGTGACTTTGGCTCGACCTTCCTTACCTTTTTTAGTGGTTACAAGCACGACGCCATTGGCTGCACGGGCACCATAAACTGCTCCTGAGGCGGCATCCTTAAGCACTTCGATACTTTGGATATCGGAAGGGTTGAGATAGTCAAGACCACCCTCTATCGGCATACCGTCAACGATGTAAAGAGGATTGGAGTTGTTGATTGTGCCCACACCACGCACGCGGATCTGGTTGCTGTGACCGGGTTGCCCGTTAGGAGTGGTGACTGTCACACCTGCAGTAAGACCTTTGAGAGCGTCTTCCACACGCACAGGGGCTGTCTGGGAGATTTCCTTCTCACTCACCTTAGAGATGGCTGCAGTGACAACACTCTTCTTCTGGGTACCATAACCGACAACAACCACGTCATCGAGCACTTCAGAGTCTTCCATGAGAGAGACCTTAACATCTGTCATCGGGCCGTTTACCTTGACCTCCTGAGATTTGTAGCCCACATAAGATACAAGAAGGGACGAACCCTTTTTAGCCTGAATGGTGAATTTGCCATCAATATCCGTGGCGGTTCCCGTTGAGGAACCTTTCACCATCACCGTTGCCCCGATAAGGGGCTCACCGTCGGTTGAAGCGACAACCGTGCCGGTCACTGTGACATCTTGTGCATAAATGCCGAGACATGTCATGACCGCGATGAGAAAAATGGTTAACTTTTTCATCTGTCTGTTGGTTAAGTTAGTATTTATTTTGAGTTTCTGGTTATGAGTTGTGAGATCTGAGCTGTGAGACAGTCATAATCATGCATCATGAATTATCTCCGATTCTTCACTTTTTCTGAAAGATCCTCACGTAGTCCACTTTCATGGTCACTGGAAGCGCACTCTCGTCAACACCTTTGTATCCGCCCCAGTCACCACCCCATGCAAGGTTGAGGATAGGATGGAAAGCATAGTGGAAAGGCCAACTGTCGTGGTCAGCGCCCATCTCTGATTTTAGGCATCGGAGTTGCACCTTACCGTCTACATAGGTCGTGATGGCATCTTCTGTCCATTCAACTGCATAGGTATGAAATTCACCTTCCGCACCGGCACAATGCATGGCATGTGTCTTCTGTGTGTTCTTGGTATGATTATAATTTTCAGTATGAAGAGAGGAGGAAACCTCATCCGGATCAGCCCCTACTTCCTCCATGATATCTATCTCGCCGCATTTTGGCCATGGATTTGAGCCCCAGTCCACATTGCAGGGCATCATCCAGAAAGCCGGCCATGTACCTTTACCTGTGGGCAGACATATTCGTGCTTCGAAATATCCATAGAGCCAACCTGTAGATGGTTTGGCATTAATCCTGCCGGAATAAATCTTGCCGTCGCTACCTTTGAAGCAGTTGATATTAAGGAATCCATCCTTTATTTCTGTGGTCCGCTTCCCGTCTACAGCCTTGTCAGTATAGGTCTGAAGCTCATTATTGACATATCCTGCCGCCCAATTCTCATGCACCCAGTCACTCCCCGGGACAGAGCCCTCGTTAAATTCATCACTCCATACAAGTGTGTATCCTTCCGGAACATTCACTACATCACTGAGCTGACTGACCTTGATTTCAGATTTGTCTCCTGCAAAAGAAAGATTCAATATTCCCTCTCTTCCGATTTCAGAGTTATTTTCTGAAACCGACACTCTGACTTCAGTCTCTCCCTTGCTGCCGTTTGCCGGAGACACACTTATCCAGGAGTCGGATGTAGAAAGCTCCCAGTCACAATTGGAAGTCACCGTAAACGTGGAAGTTGATTCCTGCCCTCCAAAAGTCAGTGACGAGACAGAAGATGAAGCCTGTGATACGAACCCCTGGGTAAGAGTCACTGTTTTGATGGCTTTACCACCGCAGAGAATATTAATCAATGCTGAACGCTCCTCAAGCCCGCTGTTTGCGTCAACAGAGACTTTCACTATACCAGTGGCATCCTTGACACCTCCGGAAGGGCGTATCGAGACCCAGTCGGCATTCGCGGTTATAGCCCAGTCGGCACCCACGGTCACCGACAATTCAAGATTTTGCTTCCGGGCATCTGCCTGAAGAAACTCGGGAGCCACAGTTACATTGACCGCACCTGCGGAGGGATCGTTATTCCCATCGCTCCCGCATGATGCCAATGCCGGCGATATAAAGGCTAAGCTGAAGAAGGCTGCAATTATTGTTGATTTCTTCATGTGTTGTGATTTTAAAGTATGGAACCCGGAAAAAGTCAATTCACCGGGAATCTCATTTGGAATTTCATGTTTGTTTATAAGTTGAAACGACAAACCTTGGGTAGGGCATCGTTTTCGGATGCAAATGTAGCATCCCGGAGCGATTAGCTACAAGCACATGACCTATTTTTTATTACGTCAATTAAAAAAATTTAATACGTCACAATTACACCATTTTTAATCAACACAATGATTATATGATTATTATCGCTACGCACCCAAAGTGAAATTTTTATTATTTTTTCTAAATTTATTTAACTATGATATTATTCCCCCACAACCGCTTCAGTATGTCACTTTCTTAAAAATTCTGTAAGGCTGTCTTCCCTCCCGAGATTAAATTTCTTGCGTATGCGATAACGCATAGTCTCTACTCCACGCACCGAAATATTAAGGAGCGGGGCAATTTCCTTAGTGGAAAGGTTCATCTTCAGATATGCACACATCAAGACTTCATTATTTGTCAGATCGGGATAGTCGGCTCTCAGTTTCTTGATAAAATCATTATGAACAAGATCAAATTCCTCTTCCACCCTTTTCAGCACCTGGTCGCTCTTGATATCGACAGTCACTTTCCCCTGCAGTTCCTGAATCGCCTTACGGGCATCGGAAGATGTTTTTGGAAGCATCTGCTGTATGTTCTGCAATTCTCTCTTCACAGTCTGTAAGGTCTCGTTCTTGTTTGCAAGGCTTATCATCACATTCGCCATTTCCTGAGCCTTATGGCGCAATTCCTTGTCAAGCTGCTCTTTCTCCAGCTGCACGATCTTATGGTCTTTCAATTTAGATTCCCATTCAAAATCCGCCTGCTGTCTTGCAATCTCGGC
>JAIDJJ010000090.1 GCA_029052265.1 Muribaculaceae bacterium | reverse complement strand
GCGGAGATGTGTTAAAGAGAGAGGTAGAGGCCATTTCGCGTTTGGATCGTCAGGACACATCATGCTGAGTATGCGCATCCCTATTCTTGCCCATCCCCCCGTCTTGGCAGTGTTTTGTACAAGGGTCCATTGTCCGTAATCATTGTTCGGCAATGTCGCAATGATGTCTTCCTGTAGTGCATCGGAGGCATATGCCGCCACTTTGTTCCAGTCCACAAGTGAGGTCTCCTCTTTTGTGCGAGGGAAATAGGCGAGGCATCGTGCCGCCATGAAACTGGCGAGCTGTCTCAGCTTGTCGCCGGTAGCCATTGTCTTGTTGGGGAACAGTCCGTCGAGATTGTTGAAGTTTCCTTTCTCATTACAGATTTTTATACATCTGTCAAGATAATCGAGAGCGATGGCTTGTGTCTGTGCCGCCTTTGACAGGTTGTCTGCGGTGATGGAGGTCATGTCGGTTTCTTCTGTTATGATGAAGCATTGGTCAAACATGAGAGCCATCTCCGTATATACACAACCCATCAGGAAATAGGTGTTGGAAAGGATCTTGTAATTGGCATCTTCGTTGCTTTCGGTATATACGGCTCCGTTTTCGATAGCCACAAGAATGTTTTTGAGAGTGTTGATCATCCCGTAAAAGTCATACCATATCGCTTTGGGAAATGCGGCTGTTTCGGAAGAATTGTCTATTTCCGGTTTTTCCATACCGTCATAATAAGACCATGTCTTCAGGTTGAAGTTGCCGGCGCCGGGTGCGAACTGGTCGGAGTTTGTCCCTAAAGGCCAGATCGCTTCGTTCCCGTATCCCAGAAGTGTGCCCCAGTAAGAGGAGCATATTCCCGAAAGGAGGGAAGGGTATTGGCTTGCGTCGCTCATGACAGTGTTGATATCCGGCTGATATTCATTTTTTATGTCCATGCCGGAGAAATAATCGTCGCAAGATGAGACCGCAACCGCGATCAGCGACAGGAGAAATATCTTAAGTTTCATAATGAAAAATCTTTAAAAATCTTAGAATTCGATTGTTATCGTGCCGGTGACCGTCCTGATGTCGGAAGGATATTTCGGAGTCTCGATACCGTTAAGCACTCCACCCTCGATGGTGCGGGTCTCCGGATCCGGTCCTGAAAACTTGGTTATGGTGAAAAGGTTTCGTCCGATCACTCCAAGCTTTATGCCGTCGATAAATTTGATGCCGATACGTTGGAATTGTTTCCTTGTGAAGTGGTAATTAAGGGCGATCTCTCTCATCTTCAGGAATGACGCGTCTTCCATAAAAGATTCGGTAGGGTGCTGGTTGGTGTAGCTGTATGATTTCCTTGCCGCCCATGGCTTTTCGGATTGATCCCAGAGCGCGGCGTTGCGTCCGGCGAAACTCATATACATTTTTGTGTTGTTGAAAAGCATTCCACCCTGCTGCCACGACATGGTGAAGTAGAAAGTGAAATTCTTCCAGAAAAGCGTGTTGGTAAGGTTGAGATTGAAGTCAGGGTTCATGTTGCCGAGGTAAACCTTTTTATTGTTGCCCTTCTCATCCAGGACATACATATGGCTTTCTTCGGTGGTGCCTATGCGGTCTTTTCTGACCACATATCCATAGTTGTTTATCGTGAAGAGGTCTTCGGCTGTCTGACCCGGTTTGATATCTTTGTGAGTCCTTACCTCGTCGAGCGATCTGGCGAACTTTGTGCCGTATAGCTTGCCGTATCTTTCATTGGAATTGATATAGAGGTTGCCCGATTGGAAATCCGGACGTCCGAGATCGCCCACTCTTTGGGTCAGACGATCCCATGTGCCTGTCACATTCCAGGAAAAGTCATTGCTGTTAAGGATGTTTGCGTTGACAGTCACTTCATAGCTCTTGGCGAAAAATTCTCCGAGATTGACATTCTGATAGGAGAACCCGGTGATACCGGACACCGCCATTACATATGGCAGGTCGGTGTTTCTCTTATGGGAATAAGTCAGGGCTACGTCAAACCTGTCAAGAAACTTGATGTCGAGACCGATCTCAAGTTCTCTCGAAAGCGCTGCCTTGAGTTTTGAATTTCCCATCTGCGACGCTCCGTAGAGCGATCCGGCGCTCATGCTGTAGGTCTCGTATTTAGCCCCGTAAGCGGGGAGGATTCCTGCGGTGCCATATGAGACACGGGGTTTCAGATAATTGATGTATGGCAACTTAAATGTCTTTGCGATATTCCAGGCGGCGGAAAGACGGTAATATGTGTTCCACATGTCGTCATTGCCTATTACGGAAGCCCCGTCGCGCCGGATTAGCGCGTCAAGCATGTATTCCCCGTTGTAGTCACCCTGGAAAACGGCGGTGTAACTGTTGGATACGATGCGGTTGCCGTTGGAATTTATATCAAGAGTCTCTGGGTTTGCCAGTTCGAGGGAGATATTGTCCATTCCCGACACTGCAAGTTTGGATCCGGCTCCATATACCGACTTGTACTTGTCGTCCTCATAAAGATATTGAAGTTTGAGGGTGGTGTTGAAATCACCGAACGATTTCGAGAACAGTGCCCCGATCTCGAGGTTGTGTTTGAAATTGTTCCATGAGCTTGTCGATATTGATCCGAGTTCACGGTCCGTACCGTCGGGTGAGGAGACTTTAAGGTTCCCTTTGGGAGAAAGGTAATAAGAATATGAATTGCTGAAATCAAGACTGTAGTTGGCATTCAGGCTAAGCCACTCTATGGGTCTGTAGCGCAGTGCGTAAAGACCCAGATATCTGTAGGAATGTCCTTCCGCCCTGCTGTTCTCGAATGTATATAGAGGGTTGGGGTTGTTTCGTGTGGAAACGGTGTTGGGATTGATCTTGTAAGGAGTCCCGTCGATGTTGGGGGCGTTGAAATCGGCGTTGGGATCCGCGTAGAAAATGTCATCAAAGTTGATGTTTCTGTTGTCGCTTTTTTTACGGACAAACATGTTTGAGGTGGTGAGAGTGACTGTCCTGCTTAATTTGGCTTCCAGATTTGACCGGAAACTTGTGCGGTTTACGCCTTTGAGCTTTTTGATGACTCCGGGATTGAGTGTGTTCTGGATGGATACATAATAATTCACGTCTCCACTCGCGGATCTGCCTGATATGCCGAGGGTGTTTGTGGTGAAGAGTCGGTGTCCGAAGAAATCATCGTATGAATCATGGCTCATGTCGTATTTGTTGTCCCATATGCCGTCGTTTTCAATCACAGAGGTTATATTCCCTGCCGCGTCCACCACATGTCCGTGGGCTGTGGTCCGTTCGGGCATGAATCCTACCCAGCTTGTTCCCACCTCTGATTTGAAAGTCACGTCTATTTTTCCGTTTTCAAGGGAGCTTCCGCGTTTGGTGGTTATTGAGATCACACCGGCGGCGGCTTTCGATCCATAGAAAGATGCCGCGGCGGCGCCCTTTATGACCTCGATATTTTCCACGTCTTCCATGTTGATATCGTTCAGTGAACCGCTTGTCACTATCCCGTCGACTATGATAAGAGGCTGTCCCGTGCTTGCGAATGACAGCGCGCCACGAAGCTGGATAATGGGTTCGTCGTTTGGATTTCCGGTAGTCGGGAGCACCTTTATTCCCGGCATCTTTCCTGCGAGGGTTGATGCCACGGATGTGCCGGTCACTTCCTTGAGCGCGGAGTTCTGTACCTTTTCCACGTTGAAAGCGAGTTTTTCCCGTGACGTGCCTTTCGCCACACCGGTCACTATGACTTCAGACAGAAGCCTGTTGTCTTCGCTCATCTCGACTTTCATATTTTCCGACGCGGTCATTTCCACAGTGTTGTATCCGACGTAAGAGAATCTTAGTCTGTCATTCTTCTTTACGTTGATTTTGAATTCTCCGTCAAGACCGGTGGTTGTGCCGGCATTTGACCCTACGACCAATACACTGACGCCGAGGAGGGGATCTCCGTTGCTGTCTGTAACGATTCCACCCGCGACAAAGTTATTTTCCCGGCGGCTTTGTGCCATGGCGGATTCTGTTCCCGGAGATGCGGATATTGCCACCGGAGCCATGAGTCCGGCGACGGCCAGTAAAAATACCTTTGGCGGCAAGTCTATTTTTGTCATGACAGTTAGGTTTTAAGTTAAGAAATTATTCTGACAGGATAGCGGATTGAAGGCTGATGGCGGTTG
>JAIDJJ010000009.1 GCA_029052265.1 Muribaculaceae bacterium | reverse complement strand
AATTGTTAAACCTGATGATCGCCCCTTTTCACTGATCTGTCAGGATACCCTTTTTTCTGAAATATCCCGCCATCTTATTCCTGATCCGGTTATATCCCGCAGAAGTGGTGAGATCAGAAAGGTATGAATGTAGAGCACCGACATTTGAGTCAATGCTCATATCATTGTCGTTGAGTATTATCAAAAGGTTGTTCGGATGGTTAGAAGCGTTGTTCAGCCCTTCAAAAGCAAGACCTCCGCTAATAGATGCATCTCCTATTACGGCAACTGTCTTTCGGGATTCATGTCCCGGGGTGGATTTGTCGGCGATCGCCATCCCCAAAGCCGCTGAGATGGAGTTGCTGGCATGTCCCGCCATAAAAGTGTCAGCATCGCTTTCGAGAGGGTTCGGGAAACCGCTTATCCCGCCGAGAGTGCGCTGATGTTCAAATTGCTCTTTCCTTCCGGTAAGAATTTTGTGGGCATATGCCTGATGCCCTACATCCCACACCAGTCTGTCGTCGGGTGTGTTGTACACATAGTGAAGAGCGACAATCAGATCTACCGCCCCCATGCTGGATGCAAAATGACCGGGATGTCTTGAGAGATGAGAAATGAGAAACTCCCGGATTTCGCTACACACGCGAGGCAATTGCTCCACGGAAAGCTTACGAAGGTCGGAAGGGGAGTTGATGCCAGACAGTAGTGAGGCAGACACACTTTCTATATTTGGATCCATTTCTTGTGCTATTTATTTTCCTTCCGGATATATTTTTTCCAGAGAGGTACAAAAATAATGATGCCGGTGGCCGCTACAAGAAGTATGTTCTTGAGGTTGACACCGCCAAGCGCCAACAAAGACCAGCTGAGCCAGATCCAGAGAAGCGCCAATACAGATAAACCGGCTATCTTGATAGGTTGCATACGTTGCGAAATTAGTTAAATTTTCTCAAATAATCAACTTGTCGGTATAGTATTTTTTTCTATATGCAGTTCCTGCCACATGGCAAATGTAACAGAAATGATGCAGATATTTTAATAAAACATCGCGTAATACATGAAAAAAGCATCCCATATGATAGGAAAAATTTTAATTTATGAGTATCTTTGCATTCTCAAAAATGACTTAATGAAAACATACGATACATTCAATCCAACGATTCCCGATGCCGAAGAAACGGCGGTGTGTGAAGTTTTGCCTCCTGTGACAGAGGCTGTTTTGCCGCAGGAGCCTAAAAGTAAAGAAAAGAAAACTAAGGGCAAGGCTCCGAAAAAGGTCGCAGTCGCAAAACCGAAAAAAAAACCAACTGTGTCGCTCGCGGCAATAATACGCAATTGGGCTACATCCCAGACTACCAGGTGGCTTATCGGTTTGTTTATGGGATTCCTCGCCGTATATCTTGCAGTGGCATTTCTTTCTTATTTTACAAACTGCATAAAAGATCAGTCGGAAATCAACAACACGGCTATCGGCATGGCGGGCACTATAGCGAATGCCGGAGGTGAAGGAGGTGCAAGGATTTCGGAATTTCTGATAAATGAGTGTTTCGGTCTCGGGTCGATAGTGATTGTAATATGGCTTGGGGCTATGGCATTGAAACAGCTGATAGGGAAACCAAGATTCAAATCCGTGGATTTCACCATCAAGTCTCTGGTGGCGCTTGTCACGGTTTCCTTGATAATTGGATTGATGACAATAGGGCTGCAGTCTCCCGTGAACTGGGGCGGCTACCACGGCAGATATGTAAATGAATTTGTAATACATTTCCTCGGTTGGACAGGGGCGGTCATATTGTGCCTGTTCCTGATAGCATGTTTTTTTGTGATATGTCTCAGGGATTTTGTGAATTGGATACTGCGTCTGAAACGTAAACATGACGAGCGCAAAAGGGTTGAGGCGGAAAAGCGAGCTCTTCGTCTTGAACGGGAGAGGGAAATAGAGGAGATGAGAAGGTATGAAGAGGCGGATGCCTCTCCCGGCAGTCCGGTCATCTCTGAGGAGACTACGGCAGAAGACGACACTCATGTTGTCTTTGGTGAAGAGGAATCAGGCATCTACAGCATGCTTCCTGATTTTGAGGATATGGAATATTCACTTGACGAGGATACCGCCGCGGTATCGGAGTATGTATTAAAGGAGGAACCACGCAATTCTTCAGAAGGGAAGAGGGAAGAAACTTTGTCTGCCGCAGGTCTCCTTAATGACCGACATCCCGATGTGGCACAGGCTCCTGCACAACGCGACACGGATTCTTCCGGTGTGGAGATTCAAGACGAGTCCGGAACAGTAGGGGAGGAGGGTGTTGCCCCCGTGAAAGAGGAAGATATGCCGGAAAATGATGAAATGGTGGTGAATGTCAATTCGATATCCCAAGTTGAACCTTCACGGCTTCCGGACAATGCCGGATTGCCTGGGGCGCATCCGTATAAGTTCCCTCCTTTTGAGATTCTTAGGGAAGGGGTGGCAAAAGTGAGCGTCGATGCCGAGGAACAGCTTGAGAATAAAGACAAGATAAAAAAGACGTTGCTTGATTTCGGCATCCCCATTTTAAGTATTGAGGCGACTGTCGGTCCGACAGTTACTCTTTATGAGATAGTGCCTGACAAGGGAGTCAGAATTGCGAAGATCAGAAACCTTGTTGATGACATCGCCTTGAGTCTTTCTGCGGAAGGGGTGCGAATCATCGCACCGATACCCGGAAAGGGCACCGTGGGTATTGAGGTGGCAAACAAGGACCCTCAGACTGTGTCGATGCGTACGGTCATCAAGTCGCGCACCTATCAGGAGTCGAAATATAAGCTTCCGATCGCGCTCGGGTCTACCATTTCTAATGAGGTATATATTGCAGACCTTGCGAAAATGCCACACCTTCTTGTTGCGGGAGCTACTGGTCAAGGAAAATCTGTAGGACTCAATGCTATCATTGCATCTCTGTTATATCGCAAGACTCCGGATGAGCTGAAATTTGTCATGATAGACCCCAAGATGGTGGAATTTAGTCTATATGCCAAGATTGAGGCTCATTATCTTGCAAAAATCCCCGGAGCGGAAGATGCCATTATCACTGATATGGACAAAGTGGTCGCCACTTTAAGTTCGTTGTGTGTGGAAATGGACAACCGATATCAGTTGCTTAAGGACGCACATGCCAGGAATCTGATAGAATATAACGATAAGATAAAGGCAAGGAAACTGAATCCGCTTGACGGACACCGTTTCCTTCCATATATCGTTGTTGTGGTCGATGAGTTCAGCGACCTTATAATGACGGCTGGAAAGGAAGTGGAGATTCCCATCGCCCGTCTGGCACAAAAAGCGAGAGCGGTCGGCATGCATGTTATTATTGCAACCCAGCGCCCGTCCACCAATGTTATCACGGGTATCATCAAAGCCAATTTCCCGGCGCGTATAGCATTCAAGGTCAGCTCCGGTGTCGACAGCAAGACCATTCTCGACACAACAGGGGCTCAACAGCTTATCGGTAGGGGGGATATGCTCATAAGCAACAGTTCTCCGATGGTTCGTGTGCAATGTGCCTTTATCGACACGCCTGAAGTTGAAGAGATCTGCGACTATATCGAGCGGCAGCCATATGGGCAGGGGGCTTATCAGCTGCCTGATCCCGTGGTGACCGGAAGCGAAGGTAATGATGGAGAAGTGGGCAATACTTTTGGAGACAAGGACCCTCTGTTTGATGAGGTGGCACGTCTGATAGTTTCATCCAACACCGCTTCCACATCATCTCTACAGCGCAGGTATTCGATCGGATATAACCGTGCCGGAAAGATTATGGACCAACTTGAAGCAGCCGGCATAGTCGGTCCGGCACATGGCGGCAAACCGCGGTCGGTGCTTGTCGACGCCATAACCCTTGAGTCTATATTGAACGGCTAAGGAAATGAAACATTAACTATCATATAGTTGTTGATATTATTAATA
>JAIDJJ010000089.1 GCA_029052265.1 Muribaculaceae bacterium | reverse complement strand
TTTTCTCTTGATATGTGCCGATTGAATCGATTAAATTTAAGCCTATACCTCAGGAAGGGACTTTTTCAGTGCCCTCCCATATTTGCCGCCTTTTGCTCGCTTTGAAACGAGCCAAAAGGCAGTCGGCATGGCAAGGAGCCGCTTTTTTTGTTGCGTGATCGCCCCATCGGGGCGATTTCCCGCCCGATTTCAGCCCGATTTTCCGGCGCTATTTCAGCCCGATGCCGCTAATTTGAATAGGCATGGAGGGAGTTCATGTAATTGACGCCGAAATAGGTCATGGCGATGGAAAGGATGGCGAAAAGAAGGTAGATATGATAAGCGCGGGGTGTGCGGAGCAAACCACGGTGGAGAGGGAGTGCATATACAAAAAGCGTTATAAGCGCCCATGTCTCCTTGGGATCCCAGCTCCAATATTGCCCCCAGCTTACGTTAGCCCACACAGCTCCCGAAAAGATCCCAAGCCCAAGCAGCCATGTCCCGGGATAAAGCATGGCAAGCGACAGCCGATAGTATTTCCCATCCGTATCCCCGGTTATAACCGCCGCCAACGCTATCATGAATGTGAATCCTAAAAGGGCATATGATGTCATCACAAGCGACACATGAAGCGAAAGCCACGGGGAATGAAGCACCGGCATCAACGGCGTAACGACAGGATTCATTTCCATCAAATGTGCCACAAGCGCCAAGGCTCCGCTCCCGAGCACCGCCAATGGGAAAAGCACATCTCCCCGGCGTGCCACAAGCAACGAGAGCACCTCGATCACAAGCACTGCAAACTGCAAAGTCTCGTAGGTATTCGCCATGGGAAAACGCTCCGACAATATCCACTGCATTGCAAAATTAGCCACTGAAGCTATCAATGCAAGCCCAAGAACCCCAACCGAGATCTTATGCATCCCTTCCTTATATCGCCTCACAATCAATCCCGCCGCCGACAAAATAAAAGCGGAAAAAAGCAATATGAATATCAGGGTACCAAAAGGAAGTGAATTATAAAGCAGTTCGAGATTTACACGGCTCTCAGACAAGGGAGAATCCGGAGCTGCAACAATAAGCTCCCCCGAAAGAAGGGTGAGTATTATCCCTGCTTTCTCATCAAGCTCCTCGATCGCCCTGTACTGACGTTCGCCAAGCTTGAAATAGAGTGCCGACACTCGATAATTGCCGACCGAATCAAACAAATCGGAAAAAGAGGCATATTCCCCTTCCACACCAATCGACTCCCGTAGCACCCTGTCTTTTATCCGTATTACAGGCTGGTCTTTCCAAACATCCGGGAACAAACGGAAAGAAAGCACTGTCTGCTCCGGAGTCAGTCCGCGAAACCATGGATTTCCGTAAATCTTGGTCACCACATCGCGGGCAAGCGTGTTGAAGGTTACAACGCTTCCGCCATACACCACCTGCTGCCAGCGCAGGGAATCTGCCGTTGCCTTCGGCACCCCCGCAACCTTCAGGGATGAAGCCATATGCGAAGAAGCATCTGCCGATAAGGAAGAAACGGCAAGAAGAGGCAAAACAACGATAGCGCGGAGAAGAGAACGGAAACGCCCTCGCCGCGCGACAAGAAGCCAACAGCCACCGATGGCAAAAAGTACATAGCCAGCATATGAAAGCGGTATCCCATAGGGATCATGATTCACAGACAACACTGTCGAGCCATCGCTCCCGTATGATGCCTGACAAAGGCGGTAACCTTCAATATCCACAATACGGTTCATTGACACGGTGTCACGCCTCAGCCCATCCATAAGTAGAGCGGATACATAATCGCGAGGCACCTCTCCGCCGGGATAATAAACAATCTCGAATCTCTCCAAAGCAATCGGCACAGGCAGCTTATGCGACACCCCTTCTTCAGACACAAAGCTTGTCACTTCTTTACCCGGAGCGATCTTCATCCTACCGTTTTCCCGGGTAAGCCACGTGCACAAACCGCCTCCCAGCATTGCGAGAAACGACAGATGAAGCAGAAATGCCCCTCCGTTACGCCACATTTTCGACAGTGCCATCGCCGCAACCAGAACCGCTGCAAACATTCCCCACAAAAAGAAAAACCATAGCGAGCCATATACGGTTGGAGATAAAAAGGTGGCGATACCCAAAGAAACCGTCACCCCTATATAAGCCGTCAAGGCGGTATATTTGAATATCATACTTATTTTAATCTAATTCATAATGCTCTGTTCAATGCATAATCTTAACTGCAAAATTACAAATAATTATGAATTATGAATTAATTCAAAACTCAGGGAAAGATGTCCTGACCGGTTTCATAGCCATGCATTCCATCTCCACAAGCCATCCCGGACGGCATACCGGCGCCAGAAGAATCACATATGGCACGTCCGGGAAACGCTCTTCAAACATTTCCCTCACCAACGGTGAATCTGCAGGATCCCTAAGATATACCAACATGTGTCCCACATCATCCCAACCGCAGCCGGCAGATTTCAAAAGAGCCTCTACATTGGTCCACATCCTGAGTGTCTGACGACGGATATCGCCTTCCCACACCACATCCCCTTTATTGTCAATACTGGCGGTACCGGAGACAAACACATGGCGGCGGTCGCCGTAATCCACGCTTGAGGCTCGCTCAAACGCCACTCCGTATTCATATGTCGGATTGAGATATTCCGGAGCATTGATCATCTTCATCTGCCCTTCGCGCAGACCTTTGACTGAATATGAATCCATCTGCACTGTGACCCCCCTGTCGGCATGACGCCCCCCGATACCTGTGCTGGCGATAAAACGGGTGTGGCGGGTAAGTCCGCATTCATTGAAAAGGGCGTTTCTTCCACTTACCACCCCACTATAATTCACATCCACATTCTGCACAAAGAACCATGTGCGCACACAATTGTTTTTAAGGCTCCCGCCAAGTTCATGCAATCGCCTCTCTGTGGAGGAAAGCATACCATAGGTGGCACGGTGCGAATCTTCGCCCGGACGGCAGCGGCTCCCTTCAAAAAGGTGAGTAAATTCCCCATGTGTCACAGCGAAAGCCCCGCCTGGCAATGCCTCAACCTCCACATCCTCCATAAGCCATACCCAAAGCGCAACTTTAGTGAAATCAAGAGGAGCCTGCTCCACTATCGACATGGCGCAATTATATTCTTTAGAGATGGCATGAGCCTGATTCGCGGCATCGCTCAGAAACCATCTCATAAACACCGGCGACATCCCTTCCGCCCCGTCGCGCAGAAACGCTTCCAGTTCATGTTCCACCTCCCGGAGCTGTTCGCTGAAACTGAGTTTAGGACGGTCTACAGTAATTATAGCATGAATCTCGCGGCTGCCGATTGCAGAGACCTGATTCTTTACCTTAATCATATTGAGAATTGTTTATCCAGTTTTCAATAAATGCCGATTGATCGGACGTGAGAAGATTATTATGATGGAAACTCCATGATGAAGAGAGATCTGTGGCGACAGCATGCCATAGAGTGGAGGCGCTTGCATCGCCAGGCGACACCCGCGCCATCCCTTCGACCACGGTAGAAGGCACATTGACCAGCATTTCATACGCCTTGTCAGGCTGAAGATCCAACCCGGCGGCGGCATGTCCGGTGGCGCCGTGACATTGAACACATGTTGTGCTGAAAATTTCCCGGTTGATCGCTGAAAACGGAGAGGCGTCGATATCTCCGACATCAAAATTTATCCTGTCTGTCTCTGATCCGACAACACTCACTGACACCAGCGTGAGGATCCTTTTACGTAAAGAATTGATCACACAAAGCTCGATACTGCTTACTGATGGAGATACATTGGTCAGTTCCACGCTTTCAGAACCGTCGCCAACTGTCTTCGAGACCACGGCAAACTCATTCCCTTCGTTGAACGCAGCCAAGGCAAGGGTATATCCGGTGTCGTAGGAATTTCCCGCGCCGCTTATGGTGCCTGTCATGACCACCCTGATGCCGCTGTCGCCGCTGAGGTCAACATCCGACGGATAGATCTTTCCGTCATCGCATCCGGTAGCGACAACACAGGCGGCTACTGCCACTCCGAATTTGAATAAATAAGAACTGCGCATCAGAATGTATATTGTATCTGGAGTGTACCGTTATGCTGGGCGAGCCCGAGATCATCATTGTCGCGGTCAAGCTGGGTCTTATGTCCGGTTCTGCCGATATAGCGGTACATTGCCTGAAGTTTGAGGTTGATCCCTTTGAAATAATAATTTATACCCACTGCAGGCATGTTAAGGAAACCACCCTTGTCCATACCGTTACGGTCAAGGAAATCATAGCGTAACGCCGGCTGCAGACGGTGGGTGACAAAATAACCTGCCTGGACATAACCGCCCAAATAATTGAAAGAATCTTCTATCTTCTGGCGTTTTGTAAATCCCACATGCATATAGTATGCCTCTGCTGCGAGATACAACCTGTCGTGCATCCATGCGAGTTCAATACCGGCACGGAAATCGTTGGTGCTTTCATTTTCGCTCTCCACATTCATTGAAGCCGAGACACCAACAAGGAATTTATCAAGATCAAGCTGATTGGGATTACCCTGAGTGGCGGGCATCACACCATTGGGCTGAAATGTGAGACGTGCCGCATAAAGCAGTGAGGGGATATGCCAGTCATCGCTGAAAGTCTTTGTCGCGCTGTTTGTAGCGGAGCCGGTACCATTGAAGATACCTACTTCATATCCCCACTTATTCCTCACCAGACCGTGAATCTCCACCCCGAGGTCAAATCCGGTCATCATCGAAGGAGTGACCGCATTCAGTGAATGAGGCATGATCACAGGCGCTGTAAGCGACACGGGAAGGGTAGGGAAGAGGGTTTCCCCGAGAGTGGTGAGAGTGGCATGGGTGAAAGGGGTCTTGAACTTACCAACCTTTACACCAAACTCATCGCGGAGCCTCATGTCTGCCCAAGCCTGCTGCAGAAGAGCCCCACCGGAGGCGGCTGCATTGATGGAAAGATTATATGTGATAAAGCCGAATGCACGCCCTGTAAAACCCAATACGGCGTAAGGGATATTGAATCCGGTGTTGTGAATATGATCCTGATTATATGCAGGATCAAGACCTTCGCTATCATAATAATTGATATCGAGTCCTGTCTGTACCATCAGATAGGGCTTAAACTCGAACTTACCGTTCTTGCTTTCCCAGACAAAACCCTTTCTGCCGGCGAAAGACACCACTCCATTTTCTGTGTCGGCATCATACTGCGCCGCCAAAGGGAGGGAGAAGAGAGAGAGAAACAAAATTAGAAATATCTTTTTCATGTGCTTAACGTTAACTTAATTAGCAATTTGCAATTTGCAATTTGCAATTTGTAATTAGCAATTTAATAATGACTAACGACTAATCACTAACGACTAATCACTAACGACTAATTGCTAATTGATTCAAAGTGATTGCAGAAACCGCACAAGGGCATCGCGCTCTGTCTTGCTCATATTCTTGAAGAGATTTTTGGAAGCTTCTCCTTCTCCTCCATGCCACATGATCGCCTCAACAAAATTTCGTGCCCTGCCGTCATGCAGGAAATAGGTGTGTCCGTTCACCTTCTCCTGAAGCCCGATACCCCAAAGTGGGGTGGTACGCCATTCATTACCCATCGCAAGACCCGACACATAATTGTCGTTGAGACCTACACCCATAATCTCAGAACCCATGTCGTGTAAAAGGAAATCGCTATAGGGATGGATGGTCTGACCTCCGAGCCATGGCAACCGCGTGCCATTGAGCAATACCGTGCCCGTAGACTTCGTATGAAGAGTGGTGACATGGCAGAGATGGCATTTCGCCTCATAAAATTTCTGTTCGCCCATTTGCACCACAGGATCGTTGACATCCCTACGTGCCGGAACCCCCAGACACTGCATATAAAGATCCACATTCTCCATATCTTCGGTCGATACATCAAGTTTATCGTAAAGCAGACCCATCATTGAGCCTTGCGTCATCTGATGTTGACCCTGGCATATCTCCTCGGGATAACGGCTGTTGGTGACACCCATGTCGCTCGAAAAACCGAGTTCCACTGTCAGGTCGGCATGCTGCGCCTTATTGCCTGACACTCCAAGCATCTTCACACCACGTTCCACAACATAATTGCATCTTCCCGAGATTCCATATTCGGGATAATTGCTCTTCCTGGCGAGAGCCTCTATTTCGAGGGGATCCAAAGCCATTATCTGTCCCATCCCCACATGGCGCAGAGGGATCCTGACCGTACAGAAAAGATCGTCGGGAGAAATATCGCCGAGATACCAGTCTGTGATGGTATAGTTCGGTTTTGCAAGCTCATACGTTTCCCCGTCAGGAAAAGAGAATGTCTCATAGTCCCAATCCACATGGAACTTCCCTTCCGGCGTGACACCGTAGATTGACTGGTCATGCAATACGCGCCCATACCCCTGGAAGAAAGCACCGTTCTTTCGTGTGACGTACACAAGCGCGGAAGAAAAACCATAAGGACCCGATCCGTGATCCGCCCATCCTGCCGGCTTAGTCCGTCCGGCATTGCTGTGGCAGCTTCCGCACGAATATCCGGCATAGACCGGTCCGAGTCCACCCCCATATCCGTTTGAACTTGTGCGCATGTCGTCATAAAGTTTGTCGCCCCGGTTGAATCGCGAATTATAGGTGCCGCTAACCCAGTCGGCAGGTGTGTCGTACGCCTTCGACGAATTGACAAAAAGCGACGCAGTCCCCGCCGATAATTCATATCCGGCGGGAATCTCAACGTCAAGCACATCAAGACCATCCTCCACACAAGAGGGGAGGATGGCTGATAATATTATTGCTGTAGTCCACAGTTTTTTCATCCGGGTCTCAATTTACTTTACGGGGCTGCCCGTCTTTGAAGAGTAGGAATTCCAAAGTATGGAAACCGCGTATATTCTGAGCCGCCTCAATTTTGTCGTCGTCATCACCGTCACCCCAGTTGAGGTCATCGAAATTGCCACTCTTCAGATGGTTGACTATAGCATCCTGATCAAGAGGCCAGCTGTCCATATTAGGGTCAAGACCGAGTGCGTCTACCGGACCGAACAGGAATGCCTCGCTTTCCTCCCACGGTTCGCGTGCCGAAAGCCATGCCTGACATGCCTTCTCGAAAGCCGCGTTGCTGCGGAGTGATGCCAGATCCTTCACAGCCTGAAGAAGGGCGGCATTGCGCTCTTTAAGCATGCTGTAGGTAGGGAGCACCACATTGTCTACATAGTTCTCCACAATCCCTTTTAGCTGACTGTCGTAAGATACGGGAAGATTCTGGAAAAATGCCTTGAGGGTGTTTTCAAGATGATTTTCAAGTTCACCGCACGCAGTCTGTGCCCCGAGCGCCTCCTGAGAGTTGATATTATTGCGGAAAGGCTGAGGGATGGCGACGATAGCCTTCCTTGCGTTTTCAATAAGAGTCTTTGTTGTATTGTCGAGATCCTCGTCCACGCTCTTCACAAGAGCGGACATGGAATTTGGATTGACGCTGCCGTCAAGCGATCCATAATATGAATTGCGGATAGAAAGGATATTGTTGGCATAGTCGTCGCGGGAATGCCAGCTATACCATGATTCCACAGCATAGAGGGCTTCCTCCTTCTTTCCCTGTACGTAAAGATCATACGGATCCCCGATCTTTGCATCCCCCACTTCTCCGGCTATATCTCGGCAACCGTCGATAATCTCGTCGATACAGCTCAGATAGCTCGGATAAGCCGATGAATTTGCACTTCTGAAGATATTGGCGTATGACTCACCCCCCTCATAAGACGTGTTCCACGCATTGTACAGCTCTTCGGAGTCGCGTGAAAGAAGTTCCGCCACTCTCACTGAATAATTGTGCCAGCTGTTGGCATTCTCTGAAGAGTAATCCAGATTTTTGGAACCGACAGTCTCTTCCCCCGGATTTGGCTCAGGATCGCTACCGTCGTTTCCACAC
>JAIDJJ010000088.1 GCA_029052265.1 Muribaculaceae bacterium | reverse complement strand
TCTACCCGGGTAAGAGCGGCGGCAGCGTGTGTTGTGTATAAGTGTCAGGCCGGACAGTGCTCCGAGAGACATCATTCATAGATATGAACGGATCAACACAAATATTTTTCCCACCGAAAACGAAGGTGTAAGTTATGTGGCGGATCTTATTATTTCATCTATCAACGAATATAATGAATCCGTTTACGACCGGAATGAATGGGATGCAGACCGTCCCTTCATCTTGGGTCTTACCACCGGAAGGACTCCCATAGGTCTTTATCGTGAACTCGTGGAAAGATATAAAAGAGGTGACGTGAGCTTCAAAAATGTTGCAGTCTTCTCTCTTGACGAATTTTATCCGATTAATCCCCATGATGTTCAAAGCCGCAATTTCCGTATACATGAAGAATTTATAAACCACATCAATATTCTTCCGGAAAACGTCCATATCCCGGACGGCAACATACCTATTTCCGAGATATCTCAATATTGTAAGGATTACGACATAAAAGCATCCAACATTGATCTTATGATCATGGGTATGGGTGAAGAAGGACAGATAGGATTCAATGAGGCGGGAAGCTATGCTCGCTCGCACACGCGTCTTGTCCAGTTGTCTCACAATTCCCGTAAAGTTCAGGCTCCGGCATTCAACTCTCTTGAAGAAACTCCCAAATTGGCAATCACAATGGGACTTGAAACCATTATGAAAGCCAAGAAGATAATTCTTCTTGCATGGGGTGAAGACAAATCTGCCATTGTGCGTAAAGTGGTCGAAGGGGAAGTCAACGCACAAGTTCCCGCCACAGTACTTCAGGAACATTCCAATGTTGAGGTCGTTGTCGACAAGGATGCCGCCCAGTTCCTTACGAGAGAGGAAACCCCATGGCTTGTGGGTCCGTGTGACTGGCATCCTAAATTTATTCGACGGGCTGTGGTGTGGCTTTGCAGTGTGGTCAAAAAGCCTATTCTTAAACTGACTTATCAAGATTATATTGAAAATTCACTCGGGGAACTTCTTGATCAGGGGCGCACATACGACCAAATAAACATTGATGTTTTCAACGACCTCCAGCACACCATCACAGGATGGCCCGGAGGAAAACCAAACGCCGACGACTCCACCCGCCCTGTCCCATCCGCCCCATGGCCAAAAAGAGTATTGATATTCTCACCTCATCCGGATGATGATGTCATTTCTATGGGTGGAACTTTCATTCGTCTTGTTCAACAGGGTCATGACGTGCATGTGGCTTATGAGACTTCCGGCAATATCGCTGTCAATGATGATATCGTCATACAGCATATCGACACCGCAAAGGAACTCGGATTTGGCGACAGATGTAAGGAAGTGAAAGATATGATCGCACTTAAAAAATCTGAAGGTGGACCGGAACCCCGTGAATTGCTCGAGATCAAAGCTGCAATAAGAAGAGCAGAAGCCAGATCCGCCGTCAGGTCGTTCGGACTTGATCCTGACAATAACGCCCATTTCCTTAATCTACCGTTTTACGAGACCGGAGGGGTAAAGAAAAATCCTCTTTCTGATGCCGACATTGAAATC
>JAIDJJ010000087.1 GCA_029052265.1 Muribaculaceae bacterium | reverse complement strand
ATCGTTCACTCTCCGTGCGTTTTCCGCGGCGGTGATATTTTCGTTCCATTCTATCCTCGCCATAGTCTCCACATGGTCAAGACGGGGCCTTCTTTCAGTTTTCATCTCTTCGAAAAAGATGACGCAGAAAGGTATGACGGCTGCTGTGAGAACCAGAAATACAACCTTATGCGAGAAGACAAAATCCACGCCATGATTATAGATCTTCTCCATCCGGCGGTCCATTCTTTTAGTCTCTTTCCATTCGCGTTCCTTCACTCCCTTCTCTTTCCCTTTCTTGCGGATGGTGAAGAAAAGGCGATATAGCACCGGCAGGAGCATTATCCCGACAATATACGACATGGCAAGTCCGGCTGTGATAGAAAAAGCCTGATCCGCGAATATCGCGCCGGCTATACCGCTCATGAAAATCAGCGGCACGAACACGGCAATAGTGGTCAGCGACGAGCTCAGGAGCGGAGTGATCATTTCTGTGGCGCCTTTGTCGCAGGCAGGCATCACGGCAAGTCCCCGCTGACGCCACTGGGTTATATTCTCAGTCACAATCACAGAGTTGTCGATCATCATACCCACGGCGAGAATCAATCCCGAGAGAGAAACGACATTGAGCGACACCTTAAAGAGATAGAAGAGCAGAAAAGTCAGGACCAACGCCACAACTATCGACAACCCAATGACAAAGGGGGTACGCAAATCGCCCATAAACACTGCTGTGATCAGAAACACAAGTATAAGGCCCAGAACAAGGTTCTGCACAAGGTTCGAGATCGTATAGTCAAGGAGGTCTGTCTGGTTGCGGCTCACGTCAAACGAATATTGCGGATATGCTGTCTCGAAATAAGATATTATTCCCGACAGGGCATCTTTCATCTTGTCGATGTTCTCATCGTTCTGCTTGATAACTGCAAGAGTGACCGCCCGCTTCCCGTTGTATTCGGAAAGCCCCTGTGGCGTCGGCTCCACAATGCCGACCTCGGCAATGTCTCCCAGACGGATAATCCTGTCGCCCTTGCGCAAATATATATTGGCAACATCTTCTGGAGTACGGAGCTGGTTAGCGACATTTACATTATATTCGTAATACCCTTCTCTCACCGTCATGCTTCCGGGTGTATAGTTGGCGGATTTAAGGGCATTTTCTATGATGTCGGGAGTGATGCCGGCAGCTTCCGTGCGTTTCAGGTCGGGTGTCACACGGAGTATGCGCGACGGCACACCGGTCACATCGACCATCGCCACCTCCGGCATCTGCTCGATCCGGCGCCTGACGGCATTGTCCGCCACCTGTGCCATCTCAAGGAACGCCGCCTCATTCTCCTGATTCCCGTCGAGTGTCATGTTGATATAAAGCACAGGGATATCTGTCGCGCTTGCCTTTATCGCCTTGGGGCGCTGCATGTCTCGCGGAAGAGCGTTCATTGCAGCATCGATTTTCTCATTGACAGTGATGAAAGCGAGGTCTATATCCACTCCATAATCAAAATCAAGACGTATAGTGGCTGAACCGTCGCGGGTTTCACTGTGTATTTCGTTCAGCCCGCCCACCTGCTGGAGCTGTCTGCGCACAGGGGCGGTGGCGGTATTTTCAAGTTCGCGTGCGGAAGTATTGTCAGCGGTGATCCGCACTGTAATCCTCGGGATGTCTATCGAAGGGAGCAGCGACACCGGAATCGCGAAATATGTCACAATCCCGATGATGACGAAAGCCAGAAACGCCATCACCACCGCCACAGGACGCTGTATCAAAAATCGTATCATGTTAATTGATAATGGATAATTGATAATGGATAATTTTTACATAATAATCTGAATTTAATCTGTGAAGATTTATAATTCGATTTAGGATATTATTATTTTGCATAGTATTTTTAT
>JAIDJJ010000086.1 GCA_029052265.1 Muribaculaceae bacterium | reverse complement strand
CTCAATCACGTCGTACCTGTAAGAAACAGGTTGGAATTCCAGGGCGAGAAACATACCCGGCATGACATCATATTCGATGCCTGCCACGGCGGCTCCCTTGATGGCGAACATCCTGCCGATCTTGCCGGCGGGGATATAGACCTGCCGGTCTACCTGTTCCCCTTCGACCTCGATCATGTTGCCGGTATATGGCTCGCGGGTGTCTACCCTTGCCATCTGGAATCCCGCTGTCGCGCCCACATATGGGAAGATGCGCTTGTTCCCGGTCTTGAAATATCTCTCCACTCCTGCGTTTACAAACCAATTGTTTGTAGCTGTCGCGTTGATATATTTCGCACCCGGTATCTGATTGGTGACGTTGCCTGCCTTGTCAGTGTCGATCACTGTTGGCTCGATATAATTTTTCTGAGGGGTGATGCCGCTGTTCAAGCCTCCGGAGAAGCTGACCGACCAGCAGTCTTGCCAGAAATATTTACCTTGGATACCGAGTATGTTGACCAAAGAATTACCGTTGAACCCGTCGATATTGAGATACTCGTTAAGGTATCCCGAGGCAGTGCCGTCGCTGCCGGGCACGCCCCCGTTGGGGAGCCCGATGGCGCCGGTGGTAGTCGTGATGTCGGGAAGCAGGTACGTGTTGTTCTCATTGAAGAACGTATTGCTTTTACCCAGCATCAGGGAGACTTCCCACTGACCTTTCTTGGGTGCGAACGATGCGCAATCTTTTACCACAGGACATTCTCCCGGGGTCTGGGCGAAAGCGGAGACACCGAGGAAAGCCGACAGCAAGAGTGTGCAAAGTTTCTTAGTCATTGTAAAATTTTTAAAGAATGGATATGGCGGCGAAGTATTGTCTTTCACACCGCGACGTATGAGGTCGTGGCAGTTGCGTACCGGGGGCATTGCCCTGTGTAGGGGAGTGTGCCCCCGGCAGTTTTTATAATCAACTTAACTTACGCCTGCATTTGATGGGTTACTCCTTTGTGGCTTTCTCGTAGATAGCCTGTACGTCCTCAAGATGTGCCTTCAGGAG
>JAIDJJ010000085.1 GCA_029052265.1 Muribaculaceae bacterium | reverse complement strand
TGAAGTGAAAAAACCGAATTTCTTCTTTTCCGTAACATTGAGAGATGTCCAGGGATATTTCACTATCGCGGCAAGAGTGCTGTAGGTCATGGCAAATCCACCCTTGCGGCGTCCGCAAAACTGATGGGTGAGCTGACGGAATGAATTGGCATTCCCCTCGAAATTGACAAAATCCGCCCACTGACCGGGGGAAAGATGCGGACGCAAAGACTGCCCGTTACCCTCGCTGAACCATGTGGAGATTGTCTTCTCCCCCGAATGTCCGAAAGGGGGGTTGCCGAGGTCATGGCAAAGACATGCGGCAGCCACTATGTCGGGCATCTGTTCGAGCGCACGCCCTGCATCAGTGTCCTGATACCGGCATCCGAGACGCAACCATGCCTCACGCGCCATCGACCGTCCGACCGACGACACTTCAAGACTATGGGTAAGCCGGTTGTGAACAAAAATACTTCCGGGCAACGGAAACACCTGCGTCTTGTTCTGAAGACGCCTGAAAGGGGAAGAAAATATCATCCTGTCATAATCGCGTTGAAAATCACTCCTCGTGTGTACACGGGGGTCATGATATTTCTCCATACCGAGACGTTTGTCGCTTATCAGTGTTTCCCAGTTCATACTCATTAATTTTAATTTTTTAACCACGTTATCGGATAATTATTGTAAATCCGTCGCGTTTTAATATCACATGAAGCCCTTATTCCGACATATTGACGATTTCCGCATTTTCATAGCCCTGTTTCTGGCGGCTCTATCCATATCCTGTGCGCAGGATGTCTCCGCAAAACCGGGCGACAAACTTCTCAACCGACCCTATGCCGACCTGAAAAGATGGCATCTCGGATTTTCTGTCGGAATGCATGTGCAAGACCTATCATTCACTCACAACGGCTTCGTCACCGCCGACGGGGAGCGATGGGCGGTGGAAGTCCCATCGTTCTCTCCGGGATTCTGCGTCAACGTGCTCGGGAGCCTCCGCCTCCACCAATACCTCGACCTGCGCTTCTCTCCGGGAATGTATTTCGGCAACAAAGTTGCCGAAATGAAAGATTCATATTCCGAAAAGACACAGAGGCAAGACATAAAATCGGCATACGTGGCTCTCCCTCTCGACTTAAAGATATCAGGAGACAGGATGAGAAACGCGCGACCGTATGTCACAGCCGGGGCAATGGCGACTTTCGAGATCAGTAAAAAGCGCCGCGACCCATTATTGTTCAATA
>JAIDJJ010000084.1 GCA_029052265.1 Muribaculaceae bacterium | reverse complement strand
TAATAATTCACTCCGCCAAAATATGTGCCTATCCACATACCTCCTTCCCGATCCATAAAAATTTTATGGACTGCATTGTCAGACAAGGAATAAGGATCCACCAACGAATGCTCAAGATGCGTCATTCCTCCGGAGTCGGGAGAGTATACATACAACCCCTGCTGGGTTCCGAACCAATACTTCCCCTCCCTGTCAGTCTCTATACATCTTACAAAGGCATCAGGCGGAAGAGACCTTGCAATGTCAGGAACATTCCATTTCCCCGAAACGGTATTCACAGCGACCACCCCCCTGCTTACAGTCCCTGCAAGAATGGTGGTGTCATTTAGAATCTTTATACAATTCATTTCCACAGCATCAGGACAGTCCCGCTGCATGTCGGCAACCACCGTCACTTTCTTGCCCGATTCAATCCTCAACACTCGGCTTCCGGATAAAACGGCATAAACGTTATCCCGGGAATCAAGACATAATGACGTGATATGTTCCCTTTCCGACATAAATCCTGCAAGCGGGAAATATAGCGCGCCTCCATCGCCACCGAATTTAAAAATGCCCCACCCGGAAATCCCGGTCCACATATTTCCTTCTGAATCTTTAGCCATTGTGCGCGCGACTCCATTGACCTCACCTTTCTTTCCCGCACGAAATTTCAATTGCCGGAATGTCTCAAACTCAGGATCAAATATCACAATCCCATTCTCAGTACCGATCCATATTTTCCCCTCGGAATCTTCCAAAAGTGAAAAAATCGAATTATTGTTCAATCCGTTATGGAGGTATTTATTAAGATTATACGTTTTCAGAGAAGCGCCGTCATACCTGTTGAGACCGTTCTGCGTACCGAACCACAGGAATCCCTGCCTGTCCTGCGCGACGGCATAGACCATGCATTGGGTGAGTCCGTCTTCCACATCAATCCGTTTGAAATGATATGTCGAGGTATATCTGGCGTTTAAAGACAAAGCATTGCCAATGACCGCAATCAAGACAGCCACCCGCATAATGATAGATAATATCGCCGGCATCAGTTTCATGTATATCTATTTTGCATGATCAGATTTTAAGCAAGGGAATCGTTAAATTCAACTCTCATGTCCCCTCCGTTCCGTAAAGCATGGTCAACATGTGGATCAAATGTGAAATCGCATCAGGAATAAAAACCGACAACTGTCTGAGGGAACAATGACAAAATTAATCAAATCATCTTTATTATGCAATATCATATCACATGATCAGGACTCATTCAGTCAACATGATTTCCCATAATGTAAAATCGCAGCCACAATCAAATAATATACAGCGTCTTATAAAAAATTGCAATATCGTATCATTATGTCTCAAATTTGATATTGAGATGATTTTCCAATTATATGACCCGAATTTCCAAGTCTGAAGGCATGGATCGCGCCTAACTTTGCGCCGGATAGGGAAACAACCGCCATCAGCCTTCAATCCGCTATCCTGTCAGAATAATTTCTTAACTTAAAACCTAACTGTCATGACAAAAAAAGAATTGCCGCTAAAGGTATTTTTACTGGCCGTAGCCGGCCTCATGGCTCCGGTGGCAATAT
>JAIDJJ010000083.1 GCA_029052265.1 Muribaculaceae bacterium | reverse complement strand
TCATGACATATCGTATCCCTGCCCTGATCTCACAAGTCGTGGCAGGAGAAGGGGCTGCGAAAGCCGGGATAAAGGTCGGGGACAGAATTATAGCTATTGACAGCGTCCCCACTCTTTCGCTCGACAAGTTTCTACCCACTCTTGCAGGTCATGAAAATGAAACCGTCACGCTCACAGTCCTGAGGTCTGAGGGCAACCGCACGGATACCCTGTCTGTTCCCGTGGCGCTCTCAGATGCATCAAAAATGGGAGTCGGTCTTGAGCTTGACCCCTCAAAATTCTATAAGACTGAAGAAAAGCGATATTCCCTGCTCCAGTCAGTGCCGAGAGGCATTGAGATGGGAACCGACAAACTGACCTCCTATGCCCAGTCGATGAAACTTGTATTCACCAAGGAGGGGGCAAAGAGCGTAGGTGGATTCGGTTCTATCGGTGCTATCTTCCCTGAGAAATGGGACTGGATCGCATTCTGGAATATTGCCGCTTTCCTTTCGGTGGCTCTTGCATTCATGAATATCCTGCCGATACCGGCGCTTGACGGCGGACACGTGCTCTTCCTGCTGTATGAAGTGATCACAAGACTGAAAACATCTGAAAAATTGCTTGAATATGCCCAGATGATCGGTATGGGTTTGTTGATCCTGTTGCTCCTCTATGCCAACGGAATGGACATCATCCGTCTTTTCAAATAAGTATCTGACCTTATTCCAATATGAAAACGATAAAACTTAAACCTCGGAAAGAGGAATCAATCCTCCGGCATCACCCTTGGGTGTTTTCAGGAGCGATAGCCTCTCTTCCTGACGAAATTGAAGAAGGGAATCTCGTAAAAGTGGAGTCTGCCGACGGCAAGGTTCTCGGCTATGGACACTATCAGATAGGGAGTATCGCTGTCCGGCTGCTGACTTTCGGCGACACCCCGGTGACCGACGACTTCTTTAAAACCAGACTTGAATCAGCATGTCGTCTGCGTCAGACATTAGGGCTGATGCGCGAAGACAACAACTGCTTCCGCCTCGTGCATGGAGAAGGGGATTTCCTGCCGGGTCTTGTAATCGACATCTATGGAGACACCGCTGTGGTACAGGCTCATTCTCCCGGCATGCACTTCGAACGCATGAAAATTGCCGACGCGCTTACTGAATTGCCGGAATTGCCTGTAAGGAATGTATACTACAAGAGTGAGACCACCCTTCCATATAAAGCCCAGCTTGACCCTCAGAA
>JAIDJJ010000082.1 GCA_029052265.1 Muribaculaceae bacterium | reverse complement strand
TTCTTTCGAATTTACGTTTGAACTTCTTGAGTGCTTTCTCAATGTTCTCGCCCTCTTTTACTTGTACGATAATCATTTGTTATGTAGTTTTTTGTTTTTGTTAATTTTTTCAGATTTTGTTGTTATGCAATGTCCCGCCGGGAGAGCCGACGGGGTATTTGCGGTTGCAAAATTAGTCAAAGTAATTTGTTTGACAAAATTTTACGGCTTTTTTTTGACTATATATACATTTTTTATCGTTTTCTGAGTAATAAGAGAGGCGACGTCAGGGGTTCGGGGAGTTTATGTGTTCCATTTGTTGACTGCGTTTATGATTGTTTCCGTGTCTTCTTCTGTCTGCACAGGAGAGATTGGAAGTGAGATTTCTCTGTCATGTATCCGTTGTGTGACTGGATAATTCCGGGTGCCCAATTCGGGATAGCATTTCTGCCGGTGGGGAGGTACCGGGTAATGTATCAATGTCGCTATTCCGTTTTGCAACAGATGGCTCATCAAATTGTCTCGTTTTTCGCATAAGACAGGAAATAGGTGGAATACATTCGCGTCGGGATGTGACGGGGCGGGCAGCTCAATGAGAGGGTTTGCAATTTTTTCCATATATATGCCGCCTATTTTTTTTCTTTTTGCATTGTCGCAGTCAAGATGTCGCAGTTTCACCCTGAGAACAGCCGCCTGAATTTCGTCAAGTCTGGAGTTTATGCCCTTTAGGGAAAAGATGTATTTCTTGTCAGAACCGTAATTTGCGATTGTCCTTATTGTTTTTGCAAGCACCGGGTCATCTGTTGTGACAGCGCCACCATCGCCAAGCGCACCGAGATTTTTACCGGGATAGAAACTGTGGGCGGCTGCGTTTCCAAGTGCCCCGGTGCGTTTCCCGTTGAAAATGCATCCGTGAGCCTGCGCGTTGTCTTCAATAAGCAGGAGTCCGTTCTTTTGGCATATCTCCCCGATCTTTTCTGTAAATGCGCATCTGCCATAGAGGTGTACTATCATGACTGCTTTGCAGCGGGGTGATATTGCCTCTTCTATCTTGTGGGGATCTATCTGCAGGGTGGAAGGGTCGGGTTCCACAAGTTTGGGAATAAGCCCGTTCTCGGAGATTGCCAGAATTGAGGCGATGTATGTGTTGGCAGGGACAATGACGGAATCGCCTTCGCTAATCATTCCGAGTTCTTTGTATGCACGCAGGATAAGTGTGAGGGCATCCAGTCCGTTGCCGCATCCTATTGCATGGCTCGAACCGATAAAACTTGCGTATTCCTCTTCAAACCGGCTGCATTCTTCCCCGAGGACATACCAGCCCGAGTCAATCACCCTGTATACGGCTTCTTTGATTTCGTCTGCATATGCAGCATTTATTTTTTTCAGGTCAAGAAACGGAATCATTTTGTGTGGTTTAAAATGGATAGTGCCAATATTGAAACGGTTTATTTTAGCTCAGAACACGTTTAGTTCATAAGTATCGTAGCATACAGCCCTTGCGCCGAACCCTTCCTTTTGGTAAATGAGAGAACTGTTGAGGATTTTACCCCCGTTTTCATTTGAAGTGCCGAAGTCAAAATATTCAATGTCGGCAAATATATAATTTATCAGCCTGTCGAAAATAAGGTCGAGCGCCCCCATGGATTTCCCCGTCGTATTTGCGGAGATGTATTGGCAGTGTGCGACCCTGGAAGAAAGGAATATGACGACTCCCGCAATCATTTCATTTCCAAGAAATGCTCCGAACAGCCTGATGTTTGAAGGGAAAAGACCGGACAGTTTTTCGATTTCATCAATAGAATGTACGGGGGAAGCCCCATATTTGTTGTCAAGATTGTCGGAAAGAATCTTCCAGAAAGATTTGAAGTCGGAAGATTCACATATGTTCAGTCCTGATTTTGTTGCTTTCCTGATTCCACTTTTACGGATATCTCGAAATTTTATCCGGTGCCGGCGGGAAATTACCGAAGCAATGTTTCTTGCAGACAGGGTTGCTCCAGATCTGAAAAGGGCGTAGAGGTCTTCTTCTGCCGGCAAAGAATGGTAAATGTGAGGGATGGGCTTGTAAATTAAATTCCGTATTCCCTCTTGTCTAAGATGGTCTTGCAGTAAAGCGAAGATGTCCAGTATTCCGGATGCGGTGCATTTTGCATTCATAATCATTCCGGCGTATGTGAGGCCGGCATGGCTATAGATTGTGTCACCGTATCGACATGCCGGGAGCAATGCATATATTGCCCCGTTGCGTAAGAAAACCAAGGATAGGTCAGAAAACCTTTCTGCATGGTAATCCATATAATCGCGCATGAGCAGAAATGTGGCGTTTTTTGATAAAGTTATAAACTTGTCCCATTCCTTTTTCATCATGGGGGAATATGGAATGAGTTCAAATTTGTCTTGGCAATTGGCGGGGATGGTCATTTCCGGATATGTTTCATATGTTGTTGCTTCAGAGCCAGAAATTCGTCATATTCACGTATGTAGTCTGTTTCATCGTAGTAGTCGGAGGCGAGCACCATGCATACCGCTCCGGAAGAAAAATCTTCAAGAGTGTTCCATATGCCGGGTGGCACGAGGAGTCCCTGATATGGATGGTTAAGCAGGAATGTGCGTTTCACGCATCCGTCGTCAAGCGTTACGGAAAAGCTTCCGCTTGCCGCCACAATCAACTGATATTGCATATGGTGCGCATGTCCACCGCGGCTGACACCTCCGGGCACGTCATAAAGATAGTAGACGCGTCTTACCTCAAATGGAACTGTCAGGCTGTTTTCCACTACAGTAAGGTTTCCTTGTCGGTCGGTGTGATGGCGGGAAAGCCCGAGAATGGAGCAGTCGTGGACTGAGTTTTGTAGATTCAGCATTTTGTCGACAGGAAAGTTTGCATGTTGAGGATATAGTCTTCGGGATCATATGGGGTGGAAGCAATGATAAGGGCAAGAGAATTGGTTGAAAAATTTTGCAGGGTTCTCCAGATGCCCGCCGGCACATATAATCCATGATACGAGCGGTTAAGGGAGAATGTGTGTTTGCTTTTCCCGTCATTTACGACAATGTCGAAACTTCCTGAAAGTGCCACTATGAATTCTTCATTGCGATAGTATGCGTGTCCTTCCCGCGCTTCTCCTCCGGGCACATCGTATACCCAGTAAGTCCGTTTGATTTCGAAAGGGATTTCCCTCATTTCCTCGATCACAGAGAGATTGCCTCTGTGATCGAGAAAACGCGGGAGGTCAATGATATGCGGATAAGGTTTATTCCTCATACCATTTTGAATACATCAGATAGTTGCGCGCTATCTTTTCGTTCATCTCTTTTGCCTTTTCCGGCTCTACCATTTTTATGAATTTTGCAGGCGCGCCGCCCCAAAGTTCATGTGCTCCGATTTTTGTACGGCTAAGCACGACCGAGCCTGCAGCCACAAGAGCACCTTCTCCGACTTCTGCGTCGTCCATGACAACGGCACCCATTCCAATAAGTGCATAGTCATGAATCTTTGCACCATGGATCACGACATTATGTCCTATTGAGACATCGTCTCCGATTTCTATTGTCGATTTCTGATAAAGGGTATGTAGCACGCTTCCGTCCTGTATGTTTACCCGGTTGCCGATTTTTATTGAGTTGACATCCCCTCGAAGTACGGTAGAAAACCATACGCTGCATTCGTCACCCATGATGACGTCTCCGATTATGGCGGCGTTGTCGGCAAGAAAGCAGTCTTTGCCTATGACCGGGGTAAATCCTCTTACTGATTTTATTATTGCCATTTAATATGAGTTTTTATATTGCGATGAGTTTATTTGCTGATAGGTTTTGTCTTATTTTTCATCCATTCCTGTTCTTCTTCCGACAGAAGGGGGAGGAGGCGTTGGCAGACATCGGCATGGTATCTGTTGAGCCAGTTTATTTCATCGTCTGTCATGATTGATGTGTCGCACAGAGATGTATCGAATGGGAATAGAGTCATGTTCTTGAATTGCAGGAATTGACCGAAAGGGGTGGTTTCCCATAATTCGGTCACGACAAGATTTTCACTTCTTATGCCGTATTTCCCTTCGAGGTATAGGCCGGGTTCGTTGCTTGTGATCATTCCCGGTTCAAGTGCGACGGGGTTCTCATTGAGCCTTATGCTCTGGGGACCTTCGTGGCAGTTGATGAAAAAGCCCACTCCGTGTCCAGTGCCGTGATAATATGCTTTCCCGTTGTTCCAGAGGAATTGTCGGGCGAGAACGTCAAGTTGCGCTCCGCGTGTGCCTGCCGGGAATTTAATCGTGGAAAGGGCGATATGTCCTTTAAGCACGAGGGTGAAGTCGCGTTTTTGTTCAGCCGTTGGAGTGCCGAGAGCGATTGTGCGCGTGATGTCGGTGGTGCCGTATGTGTACTGTCCTCCGGAGTCCACGAGCAACAGTCCGTCCCCTTCAATAGCCACATCGGTTTCCGGAGTCGCCTCGTAGTGTACGATTGCCCCGTGTCCGTTCCATCCGATGATAGGTGCGAAACTTTCATCCACACATGAAGGGTCGGCAAGGCGTAGAGCACGCAGCCGTTTCCCAAGCTCTACCTCGGTGAGTTTTCCGGAAGGATATTCCTTTTCCACTGACATGAAAAATTTAGTAAGGGCAACGCCGTCTTTTTCCATTGCAATGGCAAGGTTTGAACGCATCGTGTCGTTTTTTATGCTCTTGAGCCTTGCGATGCCCGCTCCGCCGAAGACAGGAGTGCAAGAAATATGGTC
>JAIDJJ010000081.1 GCA_029052265.1 Muribaculaceae bacterium | reverse complement strand
ATCAGGGATAGTGTGGGCGGCATCTATTATAATATCTGATGGCAATACAGAGATGCCTGAAGCTGACGACACTTTCAGATTGGCATTCTCAATATTGAAAGCGGAGGTAAGATTAAAAGCGCCATTCTCAAGATAACAAGAGTTTGCCGGCAGATTTATTTTTGAGACCGATATCGATATTTCTGCTTTTCCGTCTATAAGTTGCAGATTAGAGATGGTATATTTCCCGTCATAAAAGGAATAATAGCCGGATGGAGATGATTTGTCAATCTCAAGACCTTTAGGAATCGTCAGTTTTATATTCTCAAGCGACAGTTCAACTCCTGGCGATGTGTTTTGCACCTCAAAACTGATCTTGAACGTAGCCCGGTCAAAAAAAATTTCATCAAGCCTTTTTATTGAGGCATGAACATTATTTACATTATATGATAATGTTTTCCGGACAGTACCGGGCAATGGGATTGTAAATGAACCTCCCGCCGGCACAGAGGTCCCTTCTGTAGGAAAGGCGATCACAGCCGGCGACAATTGTTTGCCTTCGCCATAGAATGAGGGAATCTCCACTGAATTTGACCGGAATGAACCCTTTTCATTAATGGCATAAAAAGTTTGTCCACCGATAGTCACTTCTTGTATTATATCCCCATCTTTTATATCAAGAATATCTCCTAAAGTTATTGGGTCGATATTTATCGGTACAATGAGATCTTTGATCTTAAATTCCGACGTGGTGTCAATATCCGACAAGTCATAATTGTTGTCAATACAACCTGACAGTGAAACCAAAGCACAGAGAGAAAGCGCCCCCCTTGTCAAAACATGTTTCATGATAATTGTGTTAAACGCATTATTAGTTATAGGCTAATCTGCTTTATTCAATATAACGAATCGGCAGATCGTCCGCTTTATATCAGATGATCTGAAATTGCAAATATAATAACATTTTACATATCAAGCAAATCTTATTAAAACTTATAAAAATCTGCGACGTCCTGCTCTCTTATACAAAAAAAGACCCGTCCGTGATTGAACAGGTCTTTAACTTTGTCATTTTTCTTTCTTTTCTATTGCCTTGTGCACTTTATGTACTTCTTTTACAATACAAAATGCAGCGGCGACAGCAGCTGCTTTGAGCAAAATCTTAGCAATGCCAAAGCCAAGATGAAGTGCGAAATCACACTCCCGTTTTTTCTCTTCCATAATTAAGATTAATTTTATAATTCAACATCTCACAATCTTCCGGAGTAAATAATACACGGATATTGCATTCGGAATTATAACAATTAATCTGCTATTACGGTTTAATTATCAGGTCTGACAACATACGTTTCGGAACATGATGTATGCCATCTTCACTTCTATAATACTTTACAGCTTCCGGCGTGTCTTCAGTCATATCTTCAATCACGGCTTTCTCTACGGGATACCCCAGGGCTATGATATAAATTGGCTTTAAATGCTCTTCAAGCCCAAGGGATTGTGCCACATTAATCACATTAAAAGACTTAATGACGCATGCCCCTATTCCAAGCGAACATGCCCCCAATGTTATCGCTTGAATGTGTAATCCGTCATCACACAAGAGGCTGTCAGTAATATTTGTGTCAAGACATTGTACAAGATATGCCACGGGACGCTCGTTTTTATCAGGACCATCCCAATCTGTAAGATATCCCGCCCATTTCAACAACGGGTAAATTTTCTCACAC
>JAIDJJ010000080.1 GCA_029052265.1 Muribaculaceae bacterium | reverse complement strand
GTGCCAGTAAGGATAGACCATTGAACCGCCGAGGGTGTCGTTGGATGCCTTTAGCCAAGTGCAATTGCCATCCTTAGACACCATAGTGGCGCCATGTTCGCCTCTCACGTGAAACACAAAGTCTTTCGGATTCGTACGGTTTGACGTGTGGCAGTTATAACACTGACCGTCAGTCATCGTATTTTCAATAATCGGGAACTCATCAAAATTGCCGAGATCTCTCTGGTAAATACCCATTTTGCTGTAGACTTCATATCCCGGTGCTATACGTCGGTAGGTGAGCCCCCATTGATCGAGAGGATAGTTGCTTATGTTTATATTGAAGTCATTATATTGCATCCATTTCCCGTCTATTTTGGCACAGACTGTCAAGGTGAGCGTTTTTCCTTTGTTTTCTTCGGTTAGTTTATGCCATTTGTCAATATCAAATTTCGCAAACTTTCCGTTCGTGTGGATTTCATCGCCATTGGCGCCTTTTACGGAGACATCCACACACTGTACCTCTCCGTTGTCAGAGATAACGGAGAAATTTAGGGGAGCGATTTCTGCCGGTATCGTGACGTCTACGTAGTCCGGGAATATGGGTGGCAGTGCATTCACCTTTTCCGGGTTATGCGGTTTGTTGCCGCAACTCCAAAGCATGAAGGTGATTAATAGGAATATTATTTTGTATCTATTCATTTTGTTAATTCTGAGAGGGCTATGTGTATTACCCGCCCCAAGGTGCGGGTAACGGAACAAAGTGCAGGGGGGAGTTTTGGGATTGTTTATTCTTCTGATTGTTTATTCTTCTGAGAGGAGATAATGGAAGAGGGTGCGCCGATAGGGTTCGATCAGGGATGGATTTTTGCTTGTCCATGCCTGAGCGAAGTTGCGGAGAGACTGTTCTACAGAGGGAGATACAAGGTTTTTAGGGATAGGTCTGTTGTTTTTCATGGAAATGAAAGCGATAGCCTGCTGTGCCAGCAAAGGGTTGTAGTTTGCCTGGGCATCAGCTACGACACCCATGTATTGTGCGAATTTATTGAGGTCGCGTTGCAGCAAAGGATATAGAATCAGATATTGCTTTGCAAGATTGTTTCCTGAGTCTTTAAGGAAAAGTTGTCCTAATGTTTTATCAAGCTCACTTTCGCTGAAGAGATATCGCTCATCAATCATTCTTCTGCGGAGTGTGCCGTATAAAGGGTGATTCTCTACAGCTTGCGGATTTTTGATGAGGTCAAGATTCCGTTGCGCCCATTTTTTGTAAAAAATGGTGTTCCGGAGCATAGAAAGGTATTTTTTTGCAAGAGGGTATTCTCCGCGTATTATGGCAGTTTCGGCAAGACGCTTGACTGCCCTGCCGCTCTTGTTGTAGTTTGGTATCGCCTCCATCCCTTCGAAATAGAAGCGTTGTGCGCTGTTGACCATTCCGAGTTGAAAAAAGATTTCACCGGTGGTCCAGGAAGAAAGGGTTTCTTTTGCAAAAGGAGGTATCAGACCTTCAGTTCCGTGCTGATAATAATCGAACGCCCGGCAGTCGAGTTGTCCGGTCATCCCTGCTGCAAGATTGGTAGCACTGACGCTGAGAGGGAGATCCGGGTCATGCTCATCTGAATATCTGAGAATCCCTTCCCAGTCGTTTGCCCTGACCATATAGTCATAATCTATCAGCCGGCAGGTGGCTTTATCATAAGATCTGGGATAAAGGATTATTGCTGCTAAAATTTCTACGCTTATCAGAGCGGGGATAGTGAATTTTTTCGGTAGTCTGGCAAATAAAGCAGCCAGGATTGGAACAATAACACAAAGAGCTTCAACTATTATCTGCCATGCATCAAGCCTGTCCGGCATCATTGTGTATCCTATCCCGATAAGCTGATAGCTTAGGGGGTAGGGTAGGAAAAATGACCGGATATATACGTTTGCGGCGAGGCATATCAAAGAAACCGTTGCAAAAATTGTTTTGTTTGCAATTGATTTATGTTTTGCTTTAAAAGCGTATGCTATTATAAGGAAAGTGAATATAATTGTTACAGTCCCGGCGAGCCAATAGAGGAGAGTTATGCCTGCTATCATCAATGAATAAAAGATAATAGCCGTTGTAGGCTTATCTTTTATTGAGGTGAAGAGATATGCTCCGGCAAGAGATATTGACAGGGCGACTACGAAAGTCAAGGTGACATCAGGATTTCCCAAGAACAGCAGGAGAGATATCAGGGGGATAATGGAAAGAGCAAGATTTGTGGATTTCGGTGCTGATGGAGCGAAGCGGTTGCAGATGAGATAGCTTAATAGCATGACCGAGATCAAAAAAACTGTCATGACAGCGGCTCCGATCCAGAAGTTGTTGAAAAACTGTGTGAAAAATTCACCGATATAAGTGGCGGGACCTCCGGGACGAGCCATGAGGTCTTCGAAATATGAGCTTGTTGTCTGGAACAGCTGAAGCTGTTCTCTGTAGCTGAGTGCTGCGCGATAGGGAACTGCCCAAAAATAGTATAGGATTACCGCGATAGCTGAAAAGATACCGATATGGACATATCTTGATGAGTCTTTTGCAGCGTCTCCATTCGGGGTTTCTTTTTTCATGATGTCTGAATGGTATATTTTTAAATTCGCAACTCAATTAAAGTTCAGAGGATAGAAGGATTATTTTAATAGTTTTCTGTTGATTTCTCCATTTTCCAGTACTGTCATTTGATGGATTGCAATCTTATTGAGCCTAATTAGTCGTTCGTGCTGGGGGAGTTCCTGTTCTATAAACACCGCATTAAGGTTTTCCATGTTTGAAAGACATATAAGTTCATTAATGGATGCGTAATCTCGTATATTACCTTTAAGGTTAGGATTTGCATCTCGCCATTGCTTTGCTGTCATGCCGAACATTGCCATATTTAGCACATCTGCCTCATTGGCATAGATTAAGCTTGTTTGTGCTTTTGTGATTTCAGTAGGAATAAGGTTATGTTTTATAGCGTCAGTATGAATCCGGTAGTTAATTTTGGACAACTCACGTTTTGCAGTCCATCCGAGTAGTCCCTGATCTTTTTCCTTTAGGCGTTGAAATTCCTTAACAATATAAACTTTGAATTCGGGGCTTATCCACATTGCGAACTCAAACGCGATGTCTTTATGAGCATACGTTCCACCATATCTGCCGGCTTTTGCTTGTAGAGAAATAGCGTTTGTTTTAGTGACAAATTCCTTTACGCTTATTTTAAAGCTGTTAAGTCCAGATTGATTTTTAATTATGGCGAATTCGCCATAATTAAAATCAGGATTGTTTACTTTTTCCCAAATTCCGATATATTCCAAAGTATTACGGTTACGTAGCCAATCCGTTATGAAGAAATCCCCGTCTTTTGCACGAAGCATATCCGTAAGACATATATAGTCTTCTCCGTTGACTTTTACAACGTTGACTTCAGTATCTTTGACAGTAATTTTAGTCATTCTTCGTAAATTTTTATATTGTAGTTGTTTAAACTTTTTTTTCAAAAACTTCGTCAGATTTTGAGGCGATTTTGAAATTTGAAGAGGGAGTTTAGCGGGCTAAACGACCGATAAAATGTTCAAAAGCGACTTAAAAACGTCTTTTGCAGCGTCTCCATTCGGGGTTTCTTTTTTCATGATGTCTGAATGGTATATTTTTAACAAAGATACGGATAATCGGCAAATTATGCAATAGGGAGATTGAATAAAAATAGCCGTTAGGAAATCTTGCTGAAACGGCTATTGGCTATATGTTTTGGAGGAAATTTGATCTTTTTGGCAATCGGACAATATTATTAATTTGGCTCACCATATCTTTGCAAAAGAAGATTGTATGCCGTGCCTGAGCCGAGTTGTCGCATCAAACCGTGAATTTGATCTATGAAATGGTTGTTGAAATTTCTCAGAGAATCGGCAAGCGAGTTGGCATAGACTGTGTCTCCTTGTTCTTGCAGGTATTTGATATGTTGTGATTGATTCCAGTGTACCCTGTCGCGATTCTCTTTGAGATCTTTCCAGGACTGAAGCGCCTCGTTTTGTGGAGTGCCCGTAGCTGACGACACGCTGTCTATAACGACTGAAATTTCTCCGGGCTCTGTCACGATAAGAAGATCCTGAGTGCCGTGGCGATGTTTCATATCAATTGTTACCCGGGCAAGAAATTCCCCCTTATTTCCCTGAAATTCGAATTTGCCATCTTTTATGATTGTTGAATCCACACCTATGCTGTCTTCGTAAGTACGTGTGCCGTAAGCACCAAGGAAAACCTTCATCCCGTTAAGCCTTGATTGGGATGTTGTTCCTTTGATACGATATCCTTCATTGC
>JAIDJJ010000008.1 GCA_029052265.1 Muribaculaceae bacterium | reverse complement strand
ATCTTACATACCGGAAAAAAGTGGAAAGAAAACAATATTCCTTTCTGCCGACGACGGATTCAGAATCTCGGTCAACGGGAAAACCATTGCTTCCGAATGGCACGACGGTGTGTTCAGCAACAGAAAGTATGACATCGATGTGACTGCCGGAGAAAAATATGATATCGTGTTGGACTACTACCAGGCATACGACGGCGCGATGCTGACTTTCGACATTGGCAATCTTGATGAATACGACACTGCCGGCATCGTGGGCAAAGTGAAGGATGCTGACGTCATCATATTCGCCGGCGGACTATCCCCGGCTGTCGAAGGGGAGGAAATGGATGTGGATTATCCGGGATTCCGTAAAGGCGACCGCACTGTCATTGAGCTTCCAGCCGTGCAGACGGAACTAATGCGCGCATTGAAAGCTACCGGCAAACCTATGGTGTTCGTATTATGTGCCGGAAGTGCCGTCGCAATACCTTGGCAGGCGGATCACTGCGATGCGATAATCGACGCTTTCTATCCCGGAGAAGCTGGGGGTACCGCTCTTGCCGAAGTGATTGCCGGGGATTATAACCCTGCCGGACGATTGCCGGTGACATTCTATTCATCCACTTCCGATCTTCCTGATTTCGAAGACTACTCTATGAAAGGACGTACCTACCGTTTCTTTGAAGGCACTCCCCTATTCCCCTTCGGACACGGACTCAGCTATACCACTTTTGAATATGGCAAGATGAAAAGGAAAAATCCTTCGGTTAATGCAGGCAGAGATTTTAGTTTCTCAATTCCTGTAAAAAATTCCGGGAAACGAGACGGAGACGAAGTGATTCAGGTCTATGTCAGAAATCTTAATGATCCGGACGGTGCGATAAAATCTTTGAAAGCTTTTAAAAGGATCAACCTTAAAGCGGGTGAACAAAAAAGCATCGGGTTCACACTCACTCCCGCTGCATTCGAGGCATATAATCCGACAACCGGGAAAATGGAAATATTGAAAGGGAAATATGAAATCATGTACGGAGGCTCATCTGACGACGCAGCCCTGATCTCATTCCCCCTTACGTTGAAATGATTCCGGTGGCATCATACGCAATAACCAACTATTGCATAGACAGTTACAAAAAGCACGCTCCCATATTCCGCAATTTTGCCACTGGTGTCCACGGTTGCACCCACTGAATGAACATTTTATGGGAAGGCTTCTGAAATCCATTTTCCGGTATTTTTTGTTATTTTTGTAAAAAATTTACCGGATAATGGATAAAAATATAAATGAACAGCCCCACCCCGCATTATCGGATTGTACGGCTGACGGTATGACAATTCTGATGAAAAATGTGATGGGGGCGTCTGTAAGCGGGGCTCCGGAGGGTTTCTCTTCAAGGCTTGAGTATTGGGAAAAGGCAACAGGCAGGAAAGCCGGTTCTTGCGCTCACGAAATTTGCAACCGTCCGGCTACGGAAGGTGCCATCGCAACCAGGGCTTTATCATCCGACAGGCGGCTATACGTTTTCCCTTCTTGCGAGACTTGTGCGCGACGCACAGAGATGCTGTATGTAAACGGTCCCTTAGTGCCGCTGCCTTGACATAATGCTCTCCTATACCTCCAAAAAAAATTGCGCTGTTCCGACGGGACAGCGCAATTTTTTCTTGAAGACAATCGTGATCACTTCTTTGTTTTCGGAGTCTTGCCTGTAATCTTCAGTATTTTTTTGGGGAGATCCGTATTATCATTGAAGTTGGTAAACTTCTCAGCTCCGACACCGATGGCATATACAGGCACCGGATGTCCTGTATGGCTGCCGGTGGTCCAGCCGAAACCGCTTTTTGAATTCAACAGTGAAACCGCCTTCTCTACAAATCTCCATGGTTCCTTTTTCATGAAAGAGGTTGCATAGACATCCCGTAGGTTATTCATCTCCTCGTCACTAAGGATCACAGCTGTGCCATACCCTAATTTTTCTGCCAGGAAAGCCTGCATCTCTTCCCACGAAGGAGTCTTGCCTGCATTCACAAGCTCACTGCAATATTCATTAAATTTATCTTTTGAAATTTTCTGGGCACGTGCCACTTCCGGACGCGCGCTGTAGCCTGTGGTCTTGCAACCTACCGACATGCCGCCGGTCTCATGATCGGCTGTCACGAGTATCAGCGTTTCATTCGGATGCTTGAGATAGAAATCATATGCGATTTTCAAAGCATTGTCAAAATTGATGGTTTCTCTCACCGAGGCGCCTCCGTCGTTGCTGTGACCGTTGTGGTCAATACTTCCCCCTTCTACCATCATAAAGAATCTTCCTGGATTTGTACGCATGAGATGGTCGAGACACGCCTGAGTCATTTCCGGAAGTGTGAGCGCGTTCTCCAGTGAATCTATCGCAAGCCCCACCTCATTGTTCATCTTGTCGTGAAACGGACTTAAGACAAGCTGCTTTTTAGCTTTTTTGTCTATACCGTCAAGTCCGTAGCTCACAGCCACATTATTTTTCTTGAAAAGATCCATAAGACCGTTGTCTTTCCCGTCTTTATCTTTGGTTCCGCGCAGCGATGCGCCGGCAGCGAACTGATAACCCGATTCCGCAAGGTCTTTCCCGATCTCATAAAACATGCTTCTGTGAGGCACATGTGCATAAAAAGCTCCCGGG
>JAIDJJ010000079.1 GCA_029052265.1 Muribaculaceae bacterium | reverse complement strand
GCATATCATCCCTAAGAACACGGGCGTGCTTGATCTTGATATGGTGAGCCTTTTCCCTGTGAATACATTCAAGGGACGCGAAAACGGACTCAGGGCGGATCTCGCGCAGACTCTTGCAGATCTTAAACCACGATTTGTGCGTTTCCCGGGAGGTTGTGTGGCGCATGGCAACGGAATTGACAATATATACGACTGGAAAGGGTCGATTGGCAAACTTGAGGAACGCAAACCCCTGTCTAATCTATGGGGATATCATCAGACACGCGGTCTCGGCTATTATGAATACTTCCAGTTTTGCGAGGATATAGGAGCTGAACCGCTCCCTGTGCTTGCTGCCGGTGTGCCGTGTCAAAATTCTTCCACATTGTCTCATTACAGCCATGATGCGGTTACCAATTATGGACAGCAGGGGGGTATTCCCATGGAAGATATGGATGAATACGTTCAGGATGTGCTTGACCTTATCGAGTATGCCAATGGTCCCGCCACATCTGAATGGGGTGCTAAAAGAGCAGCAGCCGGTCATCCGGAACCATTCAACTTGAAATATATCGGTATCGGCAACGAGGATATGATCACGGAGGTCTTTAAAGAAAGGTTTAATAAGATCAACAAGGCTGTCAAGGCGGCATATCCGGAAATAAAAGTAGTAGGCACGGTAGGACCGTTCTATGAGGGTCCGGATTATGAAGAGGGATGGCGCCTGGCAAAAGAGCAAAATATCGACATGGTGGACGAACACTATTATGTGGATCCGGCATGGCTGATATATAACCAGGATTTCTATGACAGCTATGACCGTAACGGAACCAAGGTTTACCTTGGAGAATGGGCTGCGCACCTTCCGGGAAGACCTTCCAATATGGAGACTGCTCTCGCGGAAGCTCTTTATCTGACTTCAGTGGAGCGCAACGGAGACGTGGTTACAATGAGTTCTTATGCGCCGTTGCTTGCCAAAGACAACCACACGCAGTGGAAACCGGATCTTATTTATTTCAATAATACAGAAATCCGACCTACCACAGACTATGAGACCATGCGCCTTTACGGAGAAAACAGCGGCAACAAATATCTTGATGCCGAAGTCAGGATAGAGAGCGACAACGACAAGGTCAGGGCAAGAGTCGGGGCATCAGTTGTGAAGGATGAAAAATCGGGCGACATCATTGTGAAGCTTGTGAACATGCTTCCGGTAGAGACCGATATGGAGGTGGATCTTCAGAAGCTATATCCGGCGGGGCAGGGTGCTGTCAATTCAGTCAGGACTGTGATGAGCGGCAAGCCGGCAGATGAAAAGGCATCGGTGAAGACAGACCGGGTGACGCTTGATTCGCCATTCTTCACTATCCCTCTCCCTCCTTATTCATTTACAGTATTGCGTTTGAAATAAAATTTCACGAGGCACGGTGATTCCGTGCCTCGTCTGTTTTTTGAGGGAAGGTATCTGTGAAAGGTTATCATTTGCTATGAGGATTTACGGTCATCTTCAAGCAAACCGTCGATGCTTCCGTCTGCCACCCCAATGACGGGAACCACGATTTTCTTTGCTTCCGTGACAGATGCCACAGTCAGGAAAATCTC
>JAIDJJ010000078.1 GCA_029052265.1 Muribaculaceae bacterium | reverse complement strand
AGGTAAAACACTGGGCAAAACCGTTGTGCCGCTTGAAACCGTAGAATATCAGGCATCCGTTCTTTACGACACAACTCCCATTGCGCTTCAGGCAGAGGCTCTTGTGGAAATGCTTAAAGATCCCGAGAAAGCTATCAAAGCTGCAAAAGACATTTCAGATGCCTATGAAGCCCAAGATCTTGACAAAATGATTGCTCTCTCAGAAAAAGATGATGAGCATCCGGAGTTTATGATAGCCCTTCTTGACAAGAGAAATAACGAATGGCTTGAGAAACTACCTGAAATAATGAAAGAGGCACCCTCTTTCATAGCTGTCGGCGCATTGCACCTTGCCGGTGAAAAGGGCATCATCGAAGGACTGAAAAAATATGGATATACCGTCACCCCGGTAAAATAATCCGTCCATATCAACTTCCCGCAGGCACAATTTCTATTGAAAAACCGGAGACTGTGCCGCAATCATGAATCCGAAGATGCGTATTATCTTCGGATTTAACATTTATTAATACTATTAAACCAATTCATTAGTTGTTTTATTAAGATTTTAGTTATATCTTTGCAATGTAATTAAAAACAAATACCATATGAAAGCTGGAAGAAAAAGACAAATCATCACAGAAAAAGAGGCTGTCCTCATGAATATGCTTTGGGAGAGAGGAGCAATGTTCATAAGAGAGATGGTAGAGATTTATCCGGAACCGAAGCCACATTTCAATACAGTGGCGACAACAATCCGAATTCTTGAAAAAAAGGGTTATGTCGGGCATGAGGTGATTGCCGGAAGCCACAGATTTTTCGCCATAGCTGACAGATCTGAATTTGGCGACAGGACGCTTGCCCAGGTCATACGCGACTATTTCGGCAATTCTTACAAGCGCGCGGTTTCCGCGCTTGCGGAAGAAGAGAAAATATCCGCAGAAGAATTGCGCGAGATCATTGATCTTATCGAGAACAAGGAACGCAGCGACAACTGACTCTAAAAAATCTTAACACCATGGGCTCTATTTTTTCTTACGCAGTAGCTTCTTCCATTCTATTGAGCATAGGATATCTTGCATACAAATGGATAATGGCAGGCGAACGGCAGCACTCCTACAACAGGCTGGTGCTATACCTTATTTACATATTCGCTTTTACATTGCCAGCCCTTGCCGGAGAATGGAGAAGCCTATTCCCTCCCGTTTCATCAACGGAGTTTAATGCTGCCATTGAAATCGGTGCATTACAAACGGGAATCATCTCGCAGGAGCCGTTAAAATCCGGCTCGCAGTCAATAGTGCCCATAGTTATGACTATTATTTACTCAGCAGGAGTTTTTGCTGCTTTAATATATTCTCTTGCCGGAGCATGGCAAATTGCATCCATCATAAGAAACGGCGAAAAACATAAGAAAGGAAGATACTCTTTAGTAATTTCTGACAGAAATGACATCGCCCCCTTCAGCTGGTTGAATTTCTATGTAATGAACAGAAATGATTATGCAACGGCAGGCGAGATTATTTCAATACACGAACGCCGACATCTTAAGCTTCTCCACTGGGCAGACCTCGCGGTGGTGCAACTGGTAAATATTTTTCAGTGGTTCAACCCGGCTGCATGGCTGATGGGGGAAGAGTTTAAGACGGTGCATGAATATCAGGCCGACGAAGCTGTGCTGGCTTCAGGCACAAATCTGCGTCAATATCAAACATTATTAATAAAAAAGGCTGTGGGCACGAGGTTCCAAGTTCTTGCCAACAGCCTGAATCACAGCAAACTTAAAAAACGCATTACTATGATGTACAAATCAAATTCTCCGAAATCGCGCCGTTTGGGCGCTCTCGTTCTTATCCCGGCAATGGCGATAGGATGCGCAGTGATCGAGATTCCTGCAGTGGCAGCCGCACTCGACAAAACTTCCGATGTAGCCTTCGCTGGAGATATCGACAGCAAAGTTACGAATTTTTACCCGGATTCCAATACTGAAACTGCTGAATTTACAGACACTCCCGAAATTGTTCAGGAGCAGCAACAATCTGACGCAGAAACAGACATGGTGCCGACCGAGAACAATCCAGCCGAAGCCACAACTGCATTGGCAGATACTGAAGCTGCTGCAACGCAAGCCTCTCCGGCTGAACAGGCACCAATGACCACACCCGCTGACACCGACAAAACCGCAGTCGCCGGTAGTGCTACCCCTGATAAGAAAAAAGAGGAAGTGTATGTTGCCGTTGAGCAACCGGCGGAATTTCCCGGAGGACTCTCCGAACTAATAAAATGGCTCAACTGGAATATAAAATATCCCGAAAAAGCCCTTAAAGACAGTATTCAGGGACGCGTGGTCGTAAAGTTTGTCATAGAGAAAGACGGTAAAATCGGTGACGCGGTTGTTGTAAAAGGCATTGACCCGGAGATTGACCAAGAGGCTCTGAGAGTCACAAAAGAGATGCCGGCATGGATACCTGCCAAAAATAATGGTAAACCGGTTGCGTCATTCTTCAACATTCCGATTACTTTCAAACTCTCCGGCAATAATAAAACAGACGGTAAAAATGCCCCTTCCAAATGAGCATGACTCACTAAGAAACTGTTTAAATTTAAATTTGAAAAAATGTTATCTGACTCTAATACACATCTCCGAGCC
>JAIDJJ010000077.1 GCA_029052265.1 Muribaculaceae bacterium | reverse complement strand
GATAGGGAGTAGTTCGGGAGTTTTGAGTGCAGCTGTCAAAACAGCCCAAACCAGTTTTAGTCCTGAATTTGAGAAAGCGGTTGCCGTTATCAAAAAATATGAAGGTCTACCCAAAAATAAAGGGTCCCTGATAGGATACGGGCACAAGGTTGTCGCAGGCGACAAATATAAAAGGGGTGCCAATCTTACAGAGAAGCAAGCCGATAAACTTTTGAGGGAGGATTTAAGTAAACTATGTCATAAATACAGAAGTTACGGAAAAGACAGTCTACTTTAAAGTGCCCTTGCTTATAATTGTGGTATCGGGGTGGTGGCAAAATCGACTGTCTACAAAAAACTTTTAGCCGGCAACCGGAATATTAAAAGCTCATATTTGTCGTACAACAGGGCGCGTGGCAAAGTGCTTTCTCAATTGAGCAAAAGACGAAAAGAAGAATATGAAACGCTCTTCATCCCTTGATTTATATAATAGAAGCCATGCGAAATTTGTTGTATTATACGTTGAGCAACTATAAACGAAAGAAACAATGAAATTCAGATCATATATAATCCCTGCAATATCTTCCGCCATTATTTGTGGTGCGGTTCTTCCTGCGTGCTCAGACGGAAAGAAAAAACCATGTGAGAATCTGCCGGAGGATGTCAAACCTGTTGCAATAGCCATTCTCAATGAATCTCCTTCCGAATTTGCATCGGTCGTATCCTACCCTATAGAGCGCCCTTATCCGTTGAAAAACGTTGAAGACTCTGTAGAAATGGTAAAGTACTACCCTACGCTTATTGACGACACTATCAGAAAAGCTGTGGAAGAATCTCCTGACTCTGCATGGCAGGAAATGGGATGGCGAGGATGGACTCTCGGCGACGGATCTTATTTTTGGATTGATTCCGGTAAAATCTATGAAGTGACCTACATTTCGGAGAAAGAACATATGATGCTTGACTCCCTGCAACATGTGGAAATTTCTACGCTTGATCCATCATTGCAGGCAGGGTGGACACCTGTCGCTTGTGTAAAAGACACTGAATCTGGCGAGATATTCCGTATTGACACTCAAGATGCCACTAATCCTCCTATTTATCGGCTCGCAGGATATGATTCAGAAGAGGATCTTTCCGGTCAACCATCTATAATTCTGTATGGCACTCTTGATCTGGAAGGTTCAATGGGCAACCGGTTCTTCAGATTTTCTGATGATGAGGGTACCACCGCAGAATATAGCCCGGATGTCGTGACGGAGGAAGAGGAGCCTGAAATCGAAATTGACAGAAATGGTAAACCTCATCGGTATAAGGCTAAACCGGACTATTGGCTTGACCATATCAAATCAATCAACAAGTCTTCACATGGCATAGGGTTTCATGTCGATTCCATAACGGTGCACAATATATCCAAGGATCCGGATTCTGCGAAACCGCAACACAAGAAGTAGAATCAATAAGCAGTATCGACTAAAAAAATCACGGATCAACTTTGATCCGTGATTTTTTAGTCGATATTAATAACCGCCGGGTATTGTTGTTAAACTTCAGAACGGGAAATTGATACCGAAATTTACTGCCGCATTCGAATTTAAAGGGATACCCTGTTTTGCCGTTTTTGCAAATATCTGATCCATCCCCATAAACAGGTTGAAACCTGTGGCATGAAAATTAAGAAGCCAGCCGAACCCTATTCCATATGTACCTGCCACGACATTGACGTCTGCAGAAAAACAATTCACAGGCTGCACATTTGCTGACAATCTGAATTGGGTCCATGTGTATTTCCCGTTTATTTTTGTAGAATTGAGTAGCCCGAAATGCAATCTGCGATATTGAGGCAGTTCATATTGGGCAGCAAAATTCAATGTGGCGGACAATGCCCGTGTATATGAGGAAATTTCTTCCACTTCTGTCATCTGGTACAGACGGGCAACGTCATCCGTAAGACGGTTCCATTCATTGTCAAAAGAATTCTCGGCATCATTGTCAGCGCTGAAGTGGAATGCGTCCGTAGTAAACTCCTGCGTGCCGTTTGTAGATGCTTTTTGAGTTTTTCCCCAGTTCATAAAACCGAGATCAAGCACAGCGGCGGAGAATTTAAAATCGTTCCACTTATATTCTGCACCTAAGTCAAGACCAAGACCAAATCCTGTGGGCTTAAACTTGTCAATCTCTCCTCCCGACACATAGTCTTTACCTGTCTCATTACTATGATCCATCTTATACTTAAAACCACCGACAGAGGCATACACCTCAGCATTGCTACGCGCTATCCATTCGTTTTCTCCGAGAATAAGTTTTGCCTCATTAAACCTGAAATCAAAACTGCCCGCCCCCACAAGGACCTTCAAGGCAGCACCGACCCTGAGTCCGGGCACCTGACGTATATCCCGAGAATGGTTGAGTGCAAGCTGCACATATCCGTTGACGTTACCAAACATATTTTCAACTTCATATGTACTGTTAGTCACCCCTTCCTTTGCAAGAGAGAAAAAAGATCCAGGCACCGATACATCCACATTGGCGACAGCGCTGAGTGAAACAGTATTGTATCCTCCGATCCCTTTAAATCCGACAGAAAGTATATCTACTTTCTCGCCTGATCCAAGACGGTTTTTAGCTCCGAATTTACTCATTGCCTCACTGTCGCTGATACCGGGATTTGTGAAAAGCACGGTTTTTCCGTTAAGCGAATAAACCACATCTGTCACATGAAGGTTGCCATGCACATTTATGTTAAGATTTCCAAGAGCCGGCAATGAAACAAATCCTTTGTCATTGCCGAATGCAGGGTTCATCTGAAAACGATAGTCATAATTTTCCAGAAAATAGCCTGAGTATGTCATCTGAGCTGTTGCCCCCATTGCGCAAGCTATCGACCCGGCGCAAATAAAAAATTTCTTTATACAAGATTTCATTTTCTTAAAAATACTGGCATTGATGCCGGGTTAAAGTTCTTTTATATAGTTCCCGCTTACCTTTGCTCTTATATTGTTGAGTGTAAGAGTCTGAGACGGTGCAAGTGGATTTTCTGAAGTCGGATAGACCTCTGCGGAGAATGTGATGCCGTCAAGATGTCGGATCTCGCCGGTGATATACAGTTTCACTTCATGATCTTTTGCGTTTGCCGGTATCACAGCTCCTTCAATGGTGACATTACCGATCTGGTTTCCATTCACGTCTATCGGATAGCCTGTCAGATTGGCATCAAGCGGCAAGTCATTGTCGACTGTCATTGAAACCTCAAGAATCTGGATTGTCACGGCATCAAGATCCGCACTGCTCCATCCATCTGCCGTATGAGTGTAGACTATCTTAGATTCGGTAATGTCATTGCTCGTCAGCGCAAGGGGCGCAATAAATTCCCAGTTCCCTTCGAGTGCCGGGAACTGTGTGTTGAGCAAGAACTTCGTAACGGTCTGCCTGAGAAGATGCGGATTGACAAGATTAATCTCTATCTTTTCGGGAAGCCCTTTTCCGCTTAACACTTCGCCCAACGAAGAGAACAGCTCATGCTCGGGATTTTCATATCCCTGGGGTATATATATCTGATCTGCATTCAAATCAGGAGAAAGACGGAACTGATACATTGCGCCAAGCGGCTTGGAATGCCCTACCCCGATCTGCCCCGAATCAAGTGAGAAAACTTTGCTTTCCCCATTTGCCCTGATTGCAGTAAGATCAAATCCGGAAACATAATCCCATCCCAGGTTTGCCATAGGATTGTTTACACTGAGATATATCTGCGGGTTAGCCAATACTAGATCTGTATCATCTCCTGCAAGGAAATCCGGCACGTCGCTTAAATCTATTGGTGCAATATCAAGACCGCTGCCGTCAAACGTGTATTCAATCACTCCCGAAATCGCCTTAACATTAATATCAGGGATAGTGTAGGCG
>JAIDJJ010000076.1 GCA_029052265.1 Muribaculaceae bacterium | reverse complement strand
AATAGACAGACTATATACAACGTCATATATATACAACGTCATATTTCCGGAATAAGTATCATTAAAAAGCATTCCGGCTTAAACAATAAAATCTCAAACCGGAATGCAAGCGCAAGTCATATTCATTTATAAATTGTAAGTCAGCGTAGACAGATCGATATATACAAGCATGACCCATCATAAAAAAACAGGCTACACAGACCTTATTCGGGTCCATGTAGCCTCTATATTATGTCTTTATCCATCATCATGAGCTGAATCAATAAACACCCTTCCATATCGCGGAAGCTATATGGAATGACATTGATTCTACAGACGGGACATAGAACTATTTTAATAAGAATCAAGGGAGAAGAGCCGTCCCATTACTTTCCACATATCCTTACAGACTGTCGAATTGCCAAGGTAATGTAATCTCCCACGCGATGTTATCCGCGCTTGCATCGCGAAATTAATGAAAAAAGCGCATCGATGCAAATGTATCGACACGCTTTTTGATTTAATTTATTTTTGTCTTATAAAATCGGAGACGATTAAAGACTTTTTCACTTGCGGAAAATACCTTCGAAACATCCCTGACAGATACATTATTAATTCTCTGCAGACAGTACCTCAGCTTCAAGTTCAGATTCCTCAACTGATTTTGAAGGACTATTCGGAAGCTCAAGACCATAATGCTTCTTTGCATCCATAGCCTTAAGGATCACTCCAAGAATCAGAGCAAGCACTCCAAGAGAAGCAAAAACAAGCATCGGCACCGTATAATTGTAGTCCATTGCATTTTCAACTCCGGGATTGGTTGCCGCCAACACAGCCCCTATGATCATAGGAAATGCATAAAGACCTATGTTCTGAATCCAGAAAATCACTGCATACGCAGAACCCAGAAGACGGTTGTCAACAAGTTTAGGAACCGAAGGCCACAGAGAGGCGGGAACAAGAGAGAAGCTTATTCCCAAAAGAACAATCGCGCTGTAAGCAACTACAGCCGACTGTGTGGCAGGCAAAATGAAAGCGAAAGTGAGATGACATATGATCATCAGCACCGCACCCCATATCAACATCGTAGCCCCTTTTCCTTTGCGGTCAAGGAAGTTACCCAATATCGGAGTGATTATACCCGCACCGATGGGGAATACAAAAAATACACGACCCGCAGCCTCTGCCGTGATGCCGAGATTGCATTGCAGCATATTGGTGGCATATTTCTGGAATGGGAAAATAGCCGAGTAATAGAGCACACAAAGCAATGCCACAACCCAGAACACTTTTGATGAAAATATATATTTCAGGTCCGACACCTTAAAGGGATCATCCTTGACCTCTCCGTTGGAACCCATCTCTTTTTCAAGCTTCTTGTCCATGAACGCATAGACTATGAAACCAATAAGTCCGATAAGAAGCAAGAGCACTGAAAAGGCTATTGGACGAGACACATTGATATTGTCCCGGAACGATGCTATCGCCGGCGAGCCGAGAAACACCACCGCCACTCCAAGTCGGGCAAGAGCCATCTCGCTGCCCATGGCAAGCGCCATCTCTTTACCTTCAAACCATTTTACAATTCCTCTTGAGACTGTGATCCCCGCCATTTCGCAGCCACATCCGAAAATCATGAATCCTATTGCCGACAATTTTGCTGACGCCGGCATTCCTGCATAAAAAGGAGTGATGTTCCACCATGCGTCGGGAAGATTTACAAAATTATCCATGAATACGTAAAGCCCGCTCTCTGCAAA
>JAIDJJ010000075.1 GCA_029052265.1 Muribaculaceae bacterium | reverse complement strand
CAAAAAACATAGGCATCGACGGCTCTCTATGGAACGGCTTGCTGGGGTTCACCGTGGAATATTTCTATCAGAAACGAAAGGACATCCTTACCGCGAAAAATGCGTCAGTGCCTGATTATACCGGACTGACTCTGCCTGACCAGAATATAGGAGAGGTCAGCAATCAGGGTGCCGAACTCTTGCTGACACACCGCAACCGCATAGGGAATGTCAATTTCAATGCGTCGTTCAATTTCACATACACTCACAATAAGATCATATTCTTCGATGAAGCTGAGACTGTGCCCGAATGGCAGCGCCGTACAGGGAAGAGCATCGATACTTATCTTATGTATAAAAGCGACGGAATATATCAGACCTGGGATGAGGTGAACAGCACCCCGCATCTTGCAGGCGCTCAGCCGGGAGATATCAAGTATGTGGATATCAACGGTGACGGCAAGATCACATCCGATGACAAATATCGTAATGAATATGGCAACGTGCCCCGTATAGTGTTCGGTTTGAACTATGGCGCCGAGTGGAGAGGCATAGGGATCAACATGACGTGGACAGGACAGGCAAAGGCAAGGCAAATGATAGTGCCATATTCCTACAACCTTGACAAGACATTCTTTGAAAACCGTTGGATCTCGGCGGAGCTGACACCAAATTCCAAATATCCGAGGGCATTCAATAAAGACGGTGACAATAATACACAATGGAGTGACTTCTGGTGTTATGATGCCTCGTTCCTCCGTCTAAAGAACCTTGAAGTGTTCTATAATCTTCCGGAAAAGGTTGTGACCCGTATGGGTATGGAAAATCTGCGTGTGTTCTTCACCGCAACCAACCTGTTTGTCCTTGACCATATCAAGGTTCAGGATCCGGAATTGAACGCCACTTCCACAGGACAGGCATATTCTCCTCAGAGAGTTTTCACATTTGGAGTAAACCTGAGTTTCTGAGAAAGATTGACAAAACAACTTCATTTCAGTAATTTGAACTGAATCATAACAATTTAAAGAAATCATATAATGAAATCAATATACATAGGCGCCTGTCTGCTTCTTACGGCAGGAATGCTGACTTCATGCGATGTGCTGGATCTTGAGCCGCTTGATTCTTATAGTGATCAGGTGATATTTTCAGACGCCACCCTCACCGAGGCGTATGTCACAAAATTTTATACTTATCCGAAAAACGGATTCAATGAAATGAGCCACCGTTACTTCTGCGACGAGGCTATGTCGAATTTCGACAATCAATATGCTTGGCAGATAGAGCAGACCGGATATACTCCCGACATGATGGGATTCTTCAACATGTGGAAGGAGTATTATACAGACATAAAGAATATCAACATCTTCTTCAATAATATTGAAAATGTCGACAAGATTCCGGAACCGTCGCGAAGCACCTTGATCGGAGAGGCTACATTTTTCCGTGCCTTCTTCTATATGGATCTTATCTCGCATTTCGGGGGTGTGCCTTTGATCACGCGCACTTTCGAGCTTGACGATCCTGAAATGATGGTGGAGCGCAACAGTTATGAGGAATGTGCAGATTTTGTCGTGACAGAGTTTGAAAAAGCTGCGCAGTTGCTTCCTGAGGCGCAGACCGGAACCAATTTCGGACGTCTTACCAAAGGGGCTGCGCTTGCCTACAAAGCGCGTATGCTGCTTTACATGGCATCTCCGCTCAACAATCCCTCAAACGACAGAAGTAAATGGGAAGCAGCCGCCAAGGCTTGTGAAGAGGTGTTTGCGTTGAATAGATATTCTCTCGATCCCAGTTATCAGGGTCTTTTCTATAATCATCAGAGCCCTGAAATTATATTCCAGCGTCTTTTCGACACCGAGCATGGACATTGGTTCAACTGGTATAATCAGCCTAACGGTTATCTTGGATGGTCATATACATGCATCACTCAGGAAATGGTCGACAGCTATGAAATGGAAGACGGCTCGATGCCGGATGTCACACCTTATACTGACTCCTCCAACCCCTCTGACATATATCCATGGGCTAACCGGGATCCCCGTTTTTATGCCACAGTCGTGTGTGACGGGCAGAATTTAGTGAACCGTCCCGCAGAATATTTGGTCAACGAAGACGGAAAGACAGGAGGTCTTGATTCTGAATATTCCGGAACAGAAAACTGGAATTATTCAAAGAGTCATTATTCAATAAGAAAATTCGCGGCAGAAGATATCACTGTCCCCAGGGCTGTCCGCGCTTCAAATCCATGGATATATTGCCGTCTTGCGGAGGTTTACCTTAATTATGCTGAGGCGAAATATTATCTTGGAGAGGAGTCTGTGGCAAGAGAGTATGTCAATAAAGTAAGGGAGCGTGCGCGTGGCGGCAAAGCAGGTATCCTGCCTGATGTCACAGAGAGCGGAGACGCCCTTCTCAAGAAGATACAACATGAGCGTAAGGTGGAGCTTGCGTTTGAAGAACACCGTTGGTATGACGTCAGAAGATGGAAAATCGGCAAAGAAACACAGACCGGTCAATTTCATGGGATGACAATAATCCGTAAGGCAGACGGCTCGAAGGTGTATACATTGAAAGACCTTCAGAAACGCACCTTCGAGGATCATCATAATCTTGTACCGCTTCCGGCTACTGAAATCAACAAGAACAGCAAGTTGACTCAGAATCCGGGATATTGACAAGACCGGCGGTATGAGCGGGAAATCTGATGAAATCTAACATATGGGAAACATACAGGTTTAATTAGGTCAGGAGGAAGGGGATGTCCCGTCGAGATGCCCTAAAGACGGCACCGGGGCATTCCCTTATATTCCTTTCCGGATCAACTGTTTGTGGTGAAAAGATATCCCGATTGATAAAACAATGTTTTTTAACATCAAAATTTTTAAATGAAGACTCTTAAGTTATTATTTATAACCGCAGCTATGTCGCTCCTGCCGGCTTCAATGTCGGGGCGTCAATATTGGGAGACGGATTCAGCCGGCGGAATAACATGGAATGTGGTTGACGGTGACTGTCATGCCGATCATGTTGAGATGGCGGGGAAGACGGTAGCCACGGTGCTACGCTATGGCATAGATGCCACCGGAGCTTTTTCTGTCAACAAAAGCATGGTGTGGCCTATGCTCAGGACCATACCTAACAATACAAGCGGATGTGTGATGCGCCGCTTTGATTGGGATCCTATCGCTGCCGTTACTGTCAACGGCAAGTCTTTCAAAAATGAGAAAGTGAAGAAAATCTCTTTCAGGCATGCCCTTGAGGTAGAGAGTGATTTCAACAACGGATACTATGGCAGCTGGAAATTGTCGCGCAAATATTTCCCTTCAACCGAACTCCCGGCGCTTATAGAGGAATATATTCTTGTCAATACCGGAAGCAAATCGCTGCGGGTTGAGATTCCAGAAGGCGGATTTGTCATGACCACAGATCCCGCGAAGGGGGTGGCGGGAGCTTACCGGATTGAGGGAAAGACAGATAAAAACGGTGTTTTTTATCTTCAACCTTCAGATACACTTTGCTTTTCTGCTCATATAGCGGCTGCCGTTTCAGGAGCCCCTACGGTTTTGCCCGATGCGGGTAAAGAACTCGCCGCCCGCAAGAGACTGGTAGATGATCTGATGGGTTCACTCATTTTGGAAACCCCCGACAGCGTGATAAACAAAATGATGGATTTTGCCAAAGTCAGGGCATGTGAGAGTATATATGCCACCAAGGGAGGACCGTTGCATGGTCCGGGAGGGGAGTCATATTATGCCGCCATATGGGCAAATGACCAGGCGGAATATGTGAATCCGTTTTTCCCTTTTACCGGATATGAATACGGCAATGAATCTGCGCTTAATTCTTTCCGGCATTTTGCCCGCTTCATGAATCCTGAATATAAGACTATCCCGAGTTCTGTCATTGCAGAAGGAGACGATATATGGAACGGTGCCGGAGACAGGGGGGATTGTGCCATGATCGCTTATGGGGCGTCAAGATACGCGCTGGCACGCGGAGACCGCGCCGAAGCTGAGGAATTGTGGAATCTTGTAGAGTGGTGTCTGGAATATTGCAGACGACAGATAAATGCGGACGGTGTTGTGGCTTCCGATTCGGATGAACTTGAAGGTCGGTTCCCTTCAGGAGATGCCAATCTGTGTACATCCTCGTTGTATTACGACGCTCTTCGCTCGGCAGCCTGTCTTGCAAAGGAACTTGGCAAAAGCAATCACAGACAGTATGAACGACAGGCTGATGAACTCAGAAAAAATATGGATAAATATTTTGCGAATGAGGTGGAGGGTTTTGATACGTATTCATACTACAAAGGAAACGATGTGTTGCGTTCATGGATATGTATCCCGCTTACGGCAGGTATCGACGAGCGAGCCGATGGCACGATCAAAGCTCTGTTCTCGCCGCGTCTTTGGACAGAGAACGGTCTTCTCACACAGGCTGGAGACAAGACATTCTGGGACCGCTCCACACTCTATGCTCTCCGTGGAGTATATTCTGTGGGAGCCACAGAAAAGGCTACCGAATATCTCAAAAAGTATTCCGGAACCCGCCTGCTTGGCGAACATGTCCCTTATGCCATCGAGGCTTGGCCGGAAGGTGGACAACGTCATTTGTCGGCTGAAAGCGGACTTTATGGCAGAATTATTACAGAAGGATTGTTCGGGATAAGACCCACCGGCTTCCGTTCGTTCAGACTCACGCCCCGGTTGCCTGCCGAATGGAATGATATGAAATTGCGCCGTATACGCGCTTTCGGCGCAGATATGGATATCTGGGTTAAAAGGGGAAGTGGAAACAAACTGGATGTGGTAATATCTGATAACGGGAAAAATAGAAAATACTCCATACAGGATGGAGGCACAATAAATGTAAAACTTTAAGCGGATAAAGGGTATGGCATGTATCCTTGGTTTGCAGAATAAGAATTAACAAGGCAATGAAAAAAATAATGTTAGGAATTCTGTTGATTTCGGCATTGCCGGGATTCGCAGGAAAACAATACGGAGTAGTTTCTCCTGACGGACAACTGAAGGCATCTATAAATGTAGGAAATGATCTTAGCTATTCCGTATCATTCAACGGAAAGGAAGTTATTTCTGAATCTCCCATTTCCATCACTCTTTTTGACGGGACGGTATGGGGCAAGAATCCGAAAGTGAAAAAATTTTCCCAAAGAGGTGTTGAATCTGTCGTGCCGTCACCATTTTACAGGGCACAAGAGATGCGCGAATCTTATAATGCCGCCACCTTGGATTTCAACGGGGGCTGGGGTGTGGAATTCAGGGCTTATGACGACGGGATAGCTTATCGTTTCATATCAACCGGGAAAAAGCCGTTGACAGTGGTTTCGGAAGATGTGGTTTATAATTTCCCTATGGATGCCACGGCATATGTCCCTTATGCAAAAGGGAGGGCTGACGACCCTTATTTTAATTCTTTCGAGAATGAATATTCAGAAGTCAGGTTGTCGGAAATTGACAGGAACAAACTTGTGTTTTTGCCGATGACTGTAGATCTCGGGGATAATGTTAAGGTGACTGTTACAGAATCTGACCTGGAACAGTATCCTGGACTTTATATGACGGGCACCGGTGCAGCCACATTGAAAGGAAGCCATGCGCGTTATCCTAAAAAAACATTGCAAGGAGGACACAACAACCTTCAGATGGTGGTGCAGGAAAGGGAGGATTTTATTGCGAAATCCACAGGGGGGAGGACTTTCCCGTGGCGTGTCGCCATAGTGACAGATAGCGACAAGGATCTTGCAGCGTCCAATCTTTCTTACCTTCTTGCATCTCCGTCAAGGATCTCTGAGACGGGATGGATCAAACCCGGAAAGGTTGCCTGGGACTGGTGGAACTGTTGGAATATAACCGGTGTGGATTTCAAGGCAGGTATCAAT
>JAIDJJ010000074.1 GCA_029052265.1 Muribaculaceae bacterium | reverse complement strand
TTTTCTCTTGATATGTGCCGATTGAATCGATTAAATTTAAGCCTATACCTCAGGAAGGGACTTTTTCAGTGCCCTCCGTTCGCGTGAAGTCTTTTTTTATTGGCTTTTGCCGGTTTCCCGACCCGGTTTATGATTATGAAGTCTTATTTATAAATGCTCGCATAATCATAAGAAAAACCTGATCATGAAAGCATACAATATCATTCCGAGAAAGAAAGATATCCCTATCCACATTTTAGCTGAACGCGCATGACTTCCGGCGATACGGGCACCGGGATCGTTTTTCCATTCTTTTTTTGCCTTGATGGCGTGATATATTGCAGCAAGTCCCGTAGGAGGGAAGCAGAGAATTGTGACTAATATGGCTAACGGAAGGAGTAATGGAGATGGGGGTATTTTATCTTCCTGCTCTTCAATTTCTTCAATAGACGGGAGGGTGGGGGTGTCAGTATCTTTGAGGTGACGGTCAAAGCGTGTGAATCCTGCCGGAGATATTGAATCCTTCAGTTCTGTGGGCTGTTCCTGCCGGTCGAGACTTTTTTCCGCGTCATAGCTGCCGGGATGCATAAGGTCATACAGACGGTTGCGGAACATGCGGCATACTTCAGCCACATCTTCCGCTTTTTCCCAATCGTCCATCCCTTTGCACCAGATATATGTAGAAGGTCGAATGCCGGCGTCCGCGAGTCTGTCGAGATCGTATGGACCGCGACGTTCGCCGTCTATCATGGCGTAATATTTCATTCCTATAATAGATGTGTGTGTTTGTTGTGTTGCTATTTGTCGGTCACGACGAAAACATTATTGTATGTTGGAGTAGGGTTGTATAGTGCGAAATATAGAATTATAAATAGTTGAATATATCAGCGATATTGCGGTGCGACCAAAAGAAAGAAGAAGAAACCAGTCCAACCCCTGCCAAAACAAATCCGATGATAGTCATGGTCTTGGCAGTATTATTGGCTGAGTTTGCAGATTCGTCGAAGCCGGCTGCAAACATTTCATTAGCTTTGTTTGACTGCACAATGGCTACGATTCCAAAAATAGCGCCGATACATGAAAACAGGAAGCCTATGATTGTTGCGGCTATAGCCCAAGGCATCCAGTTTGTATGAGTGGGGACATGGGGGTATGGATTCTGGTTGTTTTGTGTAAACCGGTTTTGCCCGTATGGATTATTGTTGTTATATTGTTGATTGTTAGAGAATCCGGGACGCTGCCAATTGTTGCCGGATGCCGGATTATTTCCCAATGATGGTTGTCCATATTGTGGGTTATTGCTGAAATCGGGCTGTCCGTATGGATTGAAATGGGGAGGGCGCTTATTGTTGAGAGCGAGAGTTATTTCCGCCTGAGAGGAGGCAGGAACCCAGTCATGGAGTCCCTGATGCCATACGGGGGTGTCTGGTTGAAGTCCGCGGTTTATGAGGTCGTTGATAGTTGTCGGACCAACGCGGTTTCCAAATATCATGGCATACCATCCGTTGTCAGGAGGGGTGTTTTCAGTTGAGCCGGTAGTATTGATGTCGACGTCTACAGTGAAAAGGTCAGCGAGTTCCGGAAGTTGGGAGGCTTTGGTCCAGTCCTGCATTCCGGTGCGCCATACAAGAGTTTCCGAATTAATGTTATGGAGTCGGAGATCTTCTTTTGACAAAGGACCTTGCTGTCTGTCATTCACGACAATATAGTATTCTGTCGGCATAATTCTGTTGTTTATATTTTGTTGATTAAATTGTGTCTCACAGAATTTTTAAATCTGAGATTACAATATGATTCCACCGACACAGTTTGTGCTGTGCCGGCATATGAAAAAGTTGGAATAACTTTATTTGCAAAATTAACAAAAAATCAGTTGAAAACAAAGAAGAAACAAAAAAGTGGTAAATATTTTTGGCTATAAAAAAAATTATCCTTAAATTTGCATCGCAAACGCGGTAATAGCTCAGTTGGTAGAGCATCAGCTTCCCAAGCTGAGGGTCACGAGTTCGAGCCTCGCTTACCGCTC
>JAIDJJ010000073.1 GCA_029052265.1 Muribaculaceae bacterium | reverse complement strand
ACATCATGTATGATGATTCTCTCTGTGAGCAAGGCCGCAACTTCTGCAACAAGATATGGAATGCGTTCCGACTCGTAAAAGGGTGGCAAGTGGATTATGAGAAACCACAGCCGGAAGCTTCCGCAAAAGGGATAGAATGGTTTGAGGCTGAAATGAACCGCACCCTGATTGAAGTTGAAGACCTTATGGGCAAGTTCCGTATTTCGGAAGCTCTCATGGCTATCTACAAACTATTCTGGGATGAATTCTCGTCATGGTATCTTGAAGTCATAAAACCGGCTTACGGCTCCCCTATAGACGGAAAGACTTTCGACAAGACCCTCCAATTTTTTGACACGCTTCTACGTCTTCTCCATCCCTTCATGCCTTTCATCACCGAGGAGCTTTGGCAACATCTCACTGACCGCAACACCGGCGAAAGCATCATGACCGCCCGGCTTCCGAAAGCGGAAAGCTATGATGAGGAGGCGATATCACGTTTCGATTATCTGAAAGAGGTGATAGCAGGCATCAGAACTGTGCGCAAACAAAAACAGATTCCTCAGAAAGATTCTCTTGAACTTCTCGTGAAAGGTCCGCACAACGAAAATCTTGACAGCATTCTTGAGAAAATGGGTAATCTTTCAGGTATCCGCAGTGTAGACGAGAAACCGGCTGCCGCAGCATCATTCATTGTGGCATCCACCGAATACAGCATCCCTGTGGCTTCAAACATCAATGTGGAAGAAGAGCTCAAAAAGCTTAATTCCGACCTTGAATATCATGAGAAGTTCCTGGCATCCGTGCGCAAGAAACTTTCCAACGAGAAGTTTGTGGCAAACGCACCGGAGAAGGTGGTAGCCCTCGAAAAGAAAAAGGAGAGCGATGCCCTTGAAAAGATATCAGCCGTCAAGGCAGCAATCTCTGCTCTGACTCAAGCATAATTTCTTTTAACTCCCATCAGGAGTCTACAAATAAGGTTAAGAAAGGCAGATGCGGCTCATAGATCCGTATCTGCCTTTCTTTTTCTTATCCAAATGGGGCGGGATACCTTCATTTTTGAGGGAATGATATAAAAAACGATGCCGGGATCCTTCTCAGGCGCCGGCATCGATAGTTATTCATGATGTAAGGTCGTTGATATATTGATACGGTATAACCGTCATATCGTCAGTATTTCTACACCGCTAAATTAACCTATTTATTTGATTGCTGCAAATTATTGACATAAAAAATTTAAATATTTTTTATTTTTTGCAACTTTTGTTTCCATTTTGGTGTTTTAGCCATTGTAATCTTGCGCTCCGGAAGCCATTGAAGGAATTCTGAGAGCTCGTCACTTAAAGGTGATTACCCAATTATCCGAAAAAGAAATATGCCACCGCCACTGCAGCCACCGCTCCTGTAAAATCGGCAAGAAGTGCATACCCGGCGGCATAACGCGTCTTCACCACTCCCACACTTCCAAAATATACTGCAAGAATATAGAATGTAGTGTCTGTGTATCCCCTCACAGCTGCAGCCACACGGCTTACAAAAGCATCCGCCCCGTTTTCCTTCATCACGTCAAGCATCATAGCACAAGAACCGCTTCCGCTCAACGGCTTCATCAGCATCGTTGGCAACGCCCCTACCCATCCGGTGTCGAATCCGAGCGCGCTTACTCCAGCCTCCACCCAACCGGTAAAAGCGTCAAGGGCACCGGATGCCCTGAACATCCCGATAGCCACAAGTATCGCCACAAGATATGGAATGATCATCACCGCTGTCTTGAAACCCTCTTTGGCACCTTCTATAAAGGTGTCATAGACGTTGATTCTTTTCCTTATCCCGGCAACTATAAATGCAATAATGACACTGAAAAGGATCACGTTGGCTGCAAAGGTGGAATAAAGTTCCATCCTGTCGGCGGGTAGAGTCGAGAAAAACCAGACAGCCAATGCCACAATGCCGCCGATTCCCAAAAGCCAGCTCCATATCACAAAATCCATCCGTATCTTTTGCTTGATACACAAAGCCGTCAAACCAACCATAGTGGCAACTGCCGTGGCTATCAGTATGGGAATAAATATATCTGTCGGGTTTGATGCTCCCCCTTGCGCCCGATACATCATTATACTGATCGGGATAAGACACAATCCGGAAGAATTAAGCACCAAGAACATTATCATGGCATCCGTTGCGGTGTCTTTCTTGTCGTTGAGCGATTGCATTTCCTGCATTGCCCTCAGCCCCATAGGGGTTGCAGCATTGTCAAGTCCGAGCATATTGGCGGATATATTCATAAAAATAGCCCCCATTGCCGGATGTCCTTTCGGGATACCGGGGAACAGACGGGAAAAGAACGGACTGATGAGCCTTCCGAAAAATTCTATCACGCCTCCCCTCTCCCCTATTTTCATTATTCCGAGCCAAAGCGTGAGAACACCGGTAAGCCCTAACGAAATTTCAAAAGCAAAAGCGACCTGGGAGAAGGAACTGTTCAT
>JAIDJJ010000072.1 GCA_029052265.1 Muribaculaceae bacterium | reverse complement strand
CGATGCGTCACAGCCACACGATTAGTGTAGCGGTTAGCACGCCACCCTCTCACGGTGGAGACTCGGGTTCGAGTCCCGGATCGGCTACTTCTTTTCATGACTAACCTACTTGGCCGATTAGTGTAGCGGTTAGCACGCCACCCTCTCACGGTGGAGACTCGGGTTCGAGTCCCGGATCGGCTACGTTTTATAAAAGGATCGCAGGGATGCGGTCCTTTTATATTTTATATATATTTTTTACAATCCATCGCAATTGCATCCATACGACTGTTAAAATAAAAATACTCTTAAACCCTTATAGCAAAACCTTTGTTATACATTCAAATAGAGCTGCCACCACGAAGGACAACAGCTCTATCCAATTGTTGAAAATCTTTACTATTCATTTCTTTGCCTTATGAAAACTTTATCCATCATCTCCTATATCATAGGTTCTATCCTGTTGATTATTTCGTGCTTCACCACAAGCGTGTCTACAACTTGGTGGCTGGGTGGCATTGCCGTTGTGTTTCTTATTGCAGGTTGCGTGTTTCAATTCAATTCCAACAACGACAGCCAGGTATATCATCACAGGCATCCCGACAGATAATTTATGGCACCGGAAATCGAACTGATACTCAGATTAATTCATTTGCCTGCGACAACGTCGCAGGCTTTCCTATGTCAAGCACCCGTAGATCTCTCTGAAAGTATCCCTTAACCACACAACGGCGCTGCGGAGAAAGAAGATAATCTATTATTGAGAACTTGCCGTCATGCTCAATCTCATTCATTTCGTCTATCGCTTTCTTTCCTACGACATGAATGCCGCTGAAAGAATATTCTTCATATGAATCCGACTGCAAAAAACCTTCAGGCAGATAACGGCATTCCGTAAGATGATGCCAACCTTTCAGGTTCATGCTATCATCAAAAATAAGCTTTCGGGTAGAGACCCGGTCACTTACAAGCAACGTTGAATCTGCTTTATTATCATTATGGGCATCCACCAGCTTTCCAAGATCGGCATTACTCAATATGTCTACATTGTGAACAAGCACAGGACCGTCTTCCGGACGTAAAAGTTTACGGGCATTCAATATCGCTCCTCCGGTATCAAGCAACCTGTCGGTCTCATCACTTACAGCGATCTCAACACCGAAATCTTTTTGATCGAGAAACTCCAAGATCTGACCTGCAAAATGATGAACATTCACCACTATGTAATCAAAGCCTTGCTTGCGAAGGTTGACAATAACCCTCTCCAGCATCGGCACACCTCCCACCGGAACCAAAGCCTTGGGATGCGACAATGTCCACGGCTTTAGTCGAGTTCCTAATCCTGCCGCCAATATCATAGCTTTCATATCTTAATCTTTATTGGGAAATAAAAAAACGATATCCATTGATCCCACCTGTTTTCTTACAACATTCATACATTATCATATGCGTGTCTTATTATATAACTGCACCAATCCCTGTTCCCTGTGCTCAAGCCGGACTCTCACATCCGGGAACATGGAGGAGATGAATCTTGCGAAAGACTCCGCACAATAGACCGACCTGTGCCTTCCTCCCGTACACCCGAAACCCACCTGAAGATTCCGGAAACCTCTTTTGCTGTAACGGTCTATGCTTGGAGACACTATTTTCACAGCGTTCCCGACAAAGTCCTGAACTTCACCGCAATCTTCAAGAAACTTCCTGACCGGACTGTCAAGACCGGTCAGACTCCTGTATTCTTCATACCTGCCCGGATTGTGCATACCCCTGCAATCAAACATGAACCCGCCCCCGTTGCCGGTCAAATCTTCAGGATAACCTTTTTTATAAGAAAAGCTGAAGACAGATACAGTCAACACGTTTTCGTTTCCTCTTTCATTACATGCAAATCGACTCCGCAATACTTTTTCAGCGACTTTCTTTAATTCCGGATACCCGTCAGTCTCTCCCATGGAAATCAAAGTGCTCAAATTCTCCAAAGCCATAGGAATGCTTTCTATAAAATGCGCACGCTTCTCCACCAATCCTCTGAACCCGTATGCCCCAAGCACCTGCAAAGTCCTGAAAAGCGCCATCAACCCGAAATCTTTCAATATATCATGCACGCTTATACCTCTTGCCTCCGACAGCATGTCTGCATACTTTGTCAGCAACGACATCCGCACATCCATGGAAAATCTCGCTTTTGCCTGCCATAGAAAAGACACGGCGTCATACAGCAACGGACCTTTCCTGCCTCCCTGAAAATCGATAAACCGCACCCCATCGTCACATATCATTATATTCCTGCTCTGAAAATCACGATACATGAAACCCATCATCGACGGATGACAAGAGGTAAGGGCGCGGCTCATTTTTTCGAAATCATCCTCAAGCTTCTCTTCATCAAATAATATACCGCACGGTTTGAGAAAAGCG
>JAIDJJ010000071.1 GCA_029052265.1 Muribaculaceae bacterium | reverse complement strand
CAATGAATGACATTATCCATGCAAGTACAGTATTGTATAAAATTGTGAATATTCCATATTTCCAAGAGCCTGTCTCTTTGATTACAGCCACGACAGATGCAATGCAAGGGAAATATAAAAGAACGAATACCATGAACGCAATGGCAATCGCAGGATTGAAAGGCGAAGTGCCGGTGGTTTTTGACGGAGAACTTAATCTGTCGGCAAGGAGTTCGGCATCATCATCTCCCACATATAATACGCCTAATGTAGAGACAACCACTTCTTTGGCGGCACATCCTGCAAGAAGGGAACAACAGGTTTTCCAACTGAAATCCATAGGTTCCATAACAGGCTGCACGAATTTTCCGATATTGCCTATGATTGAGTTTTCTTGCTGATATTCGTTTGCAATCATCTCTGTAATTTTGTCGCTATCATAAGATGCGATTGTCGATTCGGGCATTTCGGAGAGAGATTTCTCATAATAGCTTTGAGGCACATCATCAATTCCGTAATGAGGGAAATAGGATAGCGCCCATATGATGACTGATGCAACGAGAATGATACCTCCCATTTTTTGGAGGTATTGTTTAGCTTTTGCCCACATGTTGCGCATTGTGGCTTTTGCAGTTGGAATGCGATAAGGGGGGAGCTCCATTACAAATGGGGTTTCATCAGCTTTAAACCAAAATTTCCTAAGCAACTTTGCTGTGATGACCGCCATCAAAACTCCAAGTAAATATAAGCCTGTAAATATCCATGCACCGTAATGAGGAAAAAAGGCACCACATAACAGCACGTAAATGGGAATACGTGCAGAACAGCTGATAAACGGATTTATTAGAATGGTTATCAGGCGGCTTGACTGGCTCTCAATTATTCTTGTAGACATAATCGCCGGGACATTACATCCAAATCCCATTACCAACGGTATGAAAGATTTTCCATGCAAGCCCATTTTGTGCATTAGTTTGTCCATTATAAAGGCAACTCTTGCCATATATCCAGAATCTTCCATAAATGATATGAAGGCATAGAGGATCAATATATTTGGAAGGAATACAATTACGCCGCCAACACCTCCGATTATACCATCTAGAAGAAGGTTCTTAAAAGGTCCGGCTGCCATATATTCACCTATTTTAGATGAGATCCAGCTTACAAATATTTCGATCCATTCCATAGGGTATGATCCTAT
>JAIDJJ010000070.1 GCA_029052265.1 Muribaculaceae bacterium | reverse complement strand
CAGTGGCAGGGACCAAAGGAATCGGCAGACTGTCGGCATATTCCTCATCAAAGAAATTCGGGCAATGGTATCTTGACGCGTTGGAACAATTGTCGAATGCCGAGGGGACAGGGATCTCGTTTACCGACATCCGTCCGGGATGGGTGCGCACCCCTTTGGTACCCGACGACAGGAAATTCCCTATGGAGATGACAGTGGAGCATGTGTTGCCATTGATAATCAAGGCGATTGTTAGGAAAGAGAGGGTTGCGGTTATCGATTGGCGTTGGAATGTTCTTGCCGGTATATGGAAAAATATCCCTAATGCCTTGTGGACAAAGATGAAAGTTAAAATCTCTGATCCCGACAGTCCGTTGCCGACTGAGGCTATGCAGGAGCGCGAGGATCAGCAGCAAAAGTCAAAAGAAGATGTAAAAATGTGATAAGTCCTTTGTATGCTAACTCCGGGATGAATCTTTGGATGCAGATTCATCCCGGAGTTAAAGCGCGCTCTTAAAATCTTAGAAACTGTTTAAATTTATTTGTCGAAGGAATTGAGAAGATTTGTCAGGCAGATTTTTGATATTTATGAAGAAGTTATGGGGTTCCATAATGACTGAATAAATATCATAAAGATGCCGACAAAGAACTCAATGACAAGATAAAATAAATTTAAACAGTTTCTTAGAATTTGCGGAGAGATATAGTCACCTCACCATCTCTTAAGATTAGTTTGTTTTTATCAAGATGCTCAATAGTAAACGTGACGGGGTTACTATAGATGCCGTATTGCTTAAGCCTTGCGATATTGAGATCTGAATTGGTATCCGGGAAATCCAGGGTCAATAGGTTATTGTTGAAAACGAAATTGCCTGATGCCCAGATCCCGGATCCGTACATGGAAAGCTGGCACGTATGTAGAGAGAAACAATAATACATGCGTTCTGTGATTATTGTTTCAGGCGCTTCAGGTTCTACAGTCATAACCTGCCATTGCCCGTCCAGATTCCCGTTGATTGGAGCTTTCTGACAACCGGGTATCATTATCATTATAATAGCTATCGCTATTGTGTGGAATCTTCTATAATTAATATTCAAATTTTCCATTTTTCTTTTAAAAGGATATGTATCCGGATTTTCCGATAGTAATCATGACACCGAAACTGTTGCCAAGCAGTTTCCCGGAATCACATGCAGTCGCAACTGATCCATACCAGCCCTGTAATTTTTGAGGCTTCCATGTTAGTTCTACCATTGCGTTAAAGTTGTCAAGGACGTCAGGGGTAGGGTATTGGTATGTTCCCCAATTTTTGGAGAAAGATAGTAAGATCCGATAATTAAGGTCTCGGATCGGATTTCCCTCTATGCCCATATGATGGGCTATGATGCGAGTGTCAAAGAAGTATATGTTGTGATTGCGGTTATAGAGAGGAGATACGGCAAGAGGATTGCCAATACCCATACCCCAGTGTTGCCATCCGGTATAGATTGAATGATTGTAATAGTTGTCCCGTCCGCTTACTTGTTCAGGGACATTGGCGGAACTGTCGTTATTGACAGCGCCGGTCTGGTCTTTTGAATATAGAAATTCATAAACTAATGCAGATACAAAAGGGTTTATCGGGAATTGAACTTCCATTCCCCATAAGCCATCTTTCCATCCATATTCGAAAGTCATTTGTGAATGGTCTTCAAAATAATGCTGGAAGTAAGCCTTTAGACTCCAGTCAGATTTCGGTATCCAAGAAATAGCAATGTTATATGCTCCTACCATATTGCCGTCTACACTTGTCTGTTCTCCTAAAAAAGTTTTTCTTGTGGATGTGGAAGGGAAAAAGGCTTTTAACCAGTCTTTGAAACCATTGCCAAGATGCAGAGTCTCTCCGTCTTTAAAAGCTTTACCCCCGAACTGGGTTGCCATTTCAATGCCAATCTCTCCGGTAAGTGGAAATTCAGATATGTTGCCGCCTCTTAACCATAATCCTTTGGAATGGTAGAGTACATTTTCAGTCCGTTTTGACTCAGGGGCAGCCCATGATTTTTGCCATCCGGAATCAGTGAACATTCCGTAAGAGATGTATCCTTTTACAGCAAGCCAGCCATTGGTACCCCAGAAATCCGCATAGTCGAAAATGCCGAGTCTCAGTTGAGGTATAGGCATGGCATTGCCCGAATAAAGGAGATTACCGGATGAGAGGCGTGGATTGCTGAACTCACCCCAGATTTCCTTGCTCCCGAGCATAGCCCCGAGGGCACGGTATTTCACTTCACCAAATAATTGATGTAGGTAGAAAGGGGAGGAAGATCTCCAGGCTCCGGCAATATCAATGCCGGCTCCCCATGAAAAGCGCTTTTGTGAGTCTATGTCGCGAAATGCGGCGGCACGTACAAATCCATAATTTTTTTCTGGAGACCCAAGTCCCTGAAGATTGTTCACGAGCCAGAAAGGAGTGTTTTCCCCTCCTGAAAAAGTGGCGCGCATTTCACCGAAATACCTTATGGAATCTGGATCTGATGTCTGAGCGTTCACGAATCCTGAATAGCCGATAAGGATAAAGACTACTTTGCAAATGGAAAATAATGATGGTTTAAAATTTAAATTCATTGAAAAAACATAGGGAATAGGGGGATGCCCGATTCAATAAATATATTAAAATAACGTTGTTGACATGGGGACAATTGTGTCGACATTGAGATTTGCTGAAAAAAGGATCTGATGCCGGCTGTCCAATAGTCATTGGTGTCTTTCCCGAGATTGCCGGTGTAGTATTCACAAAAACTCCATTATTCGAACTAAAAATAATACACACACATATATATGGACAATTGGTTGAGTAACGATATTTTTTCCTTTGCTATCGCGCTTGTGCTGGCGGGCATACTTATTCCACAGATTTTATTGATTGCGTTCAGAAAAAAACTGTTTGATGAAATAGACGAAAGAAAGATACACAAAGGTGTGGTTCCCCGTTTGGGGGGTATCGCCTTTCTGCCGTCCATCCTTTTCTCGATAGCAATTATTGTCGGCTTTAACCTGAAATTTGGCAATGCCGGAGTGTGGTCTGAAATGGGAGATGCAATAGTGCCGATGTACTTTATGATTTGTGCCGTATTGCTGATGTTCTTGGTCGGTATGGCGGATGATTTGGTAGGTGTGAGATATATGGCGAAATTTCTTGTACAGATAATGTCGGCGTTGCTCATAGTGGCGTCGGGTATGTACATAGATGATTTATATGGCTTTATCTGGCTGTGGGAACTTCCGTTCTGGTTCGGATGGATTGTTACGATTTTTGCAGTGGTATATGTGGTGAATGCCATCAATCTGATAGACGGTATTGACGGGCTTGCCTCGGGACTGAGCACAGTCGCTTTGTCTTTTTTTGCAGTTTTGTTTTATATAAGCGGGGAACACGTGTATTCCATGCTTGCATCTGCCTCTGCAGGCACTCTGTTGCCTTTTTTCTATTACAATGTTTTTGGAAATGCAAAAAAGCAAAAGAAAATATTCATGGGCGATACGGGTGCGCTGACCACCGGGATGATTCTTGTTTTTTGTGCAATAGCTATGCTGCACATAGATTCAGCAAGCTTCACCCATGACTATAATCCTTTTGTCATGGCGCTTTCTCCGCTTATCATACCTTGTTTCGATGTGGTGAGGGTTTACCTTCATCGGGTGCGCCGCCACCGTAATCCATTTTTGCCTGACAAATGTCATATCCATCATAAACTTTTGGCATTGGGTCTTAACCAGAGAGCCGCACTGATAGTGATAATGATGTGGGCTGCTATTTTTATTATGGTCAATGTGGCATTGTCGTCGGTAGTCAATCCCACGGCATTGATAGCGACAGATGTGGCTATCTGGACTGTTGTGAATATAATATTGTCGCGCCGGATAAGTTCCAGAGAAAAGAGATTGGGACAGCATCTGTTTGACTAAATGTTTCCCTTATTTTAATTACTGTTTCAGAATGGTAAAGCTGTTTATAAAGTTGTCAGTCGTTGTATTTCTTGCAGCCATGGTTGCGTCTTGCAGCGCTCCAAAAAATCTTGCATATTTCCAGGATGTGACCGAGACTATAGTTCCGGTGTCGGCATCGGAGGTCCGTGTAGCCCCGCATGATAAACTCTCGATAATCGTGAAATCGAAAGATCCCGCCCTTTCAAGTCTGTTTAATCTTACGGTGGCTTCCGACAGGCTTGGTCTGGATGTGCCTTCGAGCGGAACCGGGAGTACGTTGAGAAGTTTCTCATCCACTTCCGAGGGAATTTCCACATATACCGTCACACCCGAGGGAACGATTGATTTTCCTGTGCTTGGCAAGCTTAAAATAGAGGGGATGACCAGAAGTGAGCTTGCAGGATTTATAAAAGGGGAACTTATGGGGAAAGAACTTGTAAAAGACCCCGTAGTGACAGTGGAATTTCTCAACACGGGCTTTTCCGTGATGGGAGAGGTGAATGCTGCCGGAAGATATGACATCAATAAAGATCAGCTGAATATTCTTGAGGCGCTTTCGCTTGCAGGAGATCTCACCATTCAGGGACAACGCGAAAATGTGGCGGTCGTAAGAACAGAGAAAGATGGAGTACATACCTATCGGGTAGACCTGACAAACTTTGTGGAACTGACAAAATCCCCTGCTTATTACATAAAACAGGGCGATGTGATATATGTCGAACCCAACGGTGTGCGTAAACGCCAAGCCACAGTAAACGGTAATAACGTCTTGTCTGCAAGTTTCTGGGTGTCGGTCGCATCATTGCTCACATCAGTGGCAGTCCTCATATTCAAATAAAAATCAGAAGACAAATGTATCCCAATAATAAGAAAGTGCAAGGAAATCCGGAAGCTGTAGATTTTTCTATTAAGGAATTTATTCAGGTATGTATTTCGAAATGGTATTGGATCCTTTTGAGCCTTATAGTTTGTATTGGTGTAGGAGTGTTGTACATATTGCGGCAGCAGCCTGAATACGAACGGTCGGAAGAGATATTGATAAAAGATCAGGATTCGGGAGGGGGCATCGGGGATATAGCCAGTGCATTTTCCTCTTTCGGACTTGTATCGAGCAATACCAGTGTATATAATGAGCTGATTTCACTAAGGTCTCCGGCTGTAATGTATGAAGTCGCACAACGATTGCGACTTGATATGAATTATAATAAAAGAGGGGGATTTCATCCGGTCACACTTTATGGAGAGACATTGCCGGTAATTGTCACAATGCAAGATATTGCAGAACAAGGGGCAGCCTCTTTCCGGATGGAATTGAATCCGGATGGTTCCGCTCGTTTATGGAAATTTGTGCGATCTACAGTCGATGGGAAAGAGAAGCTTGAAGGGGAAGTTGTATTGGCAAAAGATAAAGATAGTGTTCAGACTCCGATAGGGGTAGTGAATGTCGCGCCTAATCCAAAGTATAATGGCGAGCCGATGGACGAAAGTGTAGAAATTGATGTTTCAAAGATTCCAATGCAGACTACAATAGAGCTTTATGGAGAGAAATTGAACGGAGATCTTGTAGATCAGGATGCTGATGTAATTGGACTTTCGATCAAGGATGTCAGTGTGCAACGTGCAGTGGATATTCTCAATATGGTTTTGGTGGTATATAATGAGAATTGGATTGAGGATAAAAATAAGATGGCGGTGGCAACCTCATCATTTATCAACGAACGGTTGCGCCTTATTCAGCAAGAACTTGGAGATGTAGATGCCAATATTGCGGAATACAGTTCCAAAATAGGCACTCCGAGTCTTGTGACATCTGCAGAGATGTCGATGGAAAAGGAAGCGCTCCTTGGTCAGAATGTACTTGAACTTGACAATCAATTGGCATTGGCGCAATATATGAAGGAGTTTCTTGATGATAATGCCAACCGATTTAATGTCATTCCTGTAAATGTGGGTATTGACAATCTTGCGGTAGAAAAAGATATTACGACCTATAACACACTACTTCTTGCCCGCAATAATCTGGTCAATAATTCATCTGAAAAAAATCCTATTGTTGAGGATTATGATTCACAGCTTAATGGAATGAGGGAATCGATATCAAAAAGTATATCGACCCAGATCGCCAGTCTGCAGAAATTGGTTAGGAAAGTAAATGCGGAAAAGAGCAAGGTCGGCGGTCAGATTGCCGGCACATCGGTAAAGGCTTTGCCTCTTTTGTCAGAAGAACGACAGCAGAAAGTTAAGGAAGGGCTATATCTGTTTCTTTTGCAGAAAAGAGAGGAAAATGAGCTCAGTCAGAAGTTTACCGCAGACAATACGAGGATAATCACCCCACCGATGGGTTCGCTCAAGCCGGTGGCCCCACGTAAGAAACTGATACTTGCAATCGCCTTTGTCCTTGGCTTGGGCTTACCGTTGGTATGGATTTATCTTTCTGAAGCAGGAAACACAAAAGTCAGAGGTAAGAAGGATCTTGACGGAGTCCGGATACCATTTGCAGGAGAAATCCCCCAGGTAGGAAAGAAGCAGAAACTTAAAATAGATACAAATATAAAGCCGAGGAAGGATGAGAAACCTCCGTTGGCTGTTGTAGAGGAGGGTAAACGAGATGTTGTAAATGAGGCTTTCAGGGTTATCCGTGGCAATATTGATTTTATGAAAGGAAAAGATCTCAATTGTCAGGTAATCATGTTTACGTCATTCAATCCGGGCAGTGGAAAGTCGTTTATTTCATATAATCTTGGACAAAGTTTTGCATTGAAGAAGAAGCGGGTTTTATTGATTGATTGTGATTTGCGCCATGGCTCTTCGTCGATGTATGTCGGGATGCCCTCCAAAGGATTGACAGATTATCTGACAGATCATATAGATGATTGGAGGTCACTTGTGGTAAAATCACCCGGCAATCCGTTGTTGTCAGTGATGCCGGTGGGAAAAATGCCTCCCAATCCTGCAGAATTGCTTGAGAACGGACGTTTGGCAGATTTATTAGTGGAGGCACGTGGCGAATATGACTATATCCTTCTTGACTGTCCTCCGGTCAATATTGTCGTTGACACTCAGATTGTGGGTCAATATGCAGACCGGACACTTTTTGTAGTAAGGGCAGGCTTGTTGGAGAGGAGTGCATTAAAAGAACTTGACGAATTTTATGAGGATAAAAAGTTTAAAAATATGAGTCTTATCCTCAATGGCACTGAAGCTGTACACAGCCGTTACTATACCTATGGCAACTATCAGAGTTTCGGATAAGTTCTGAAAATATTATAAGCAGCTGTAAAGATTAGAGTTGTGAAGGGGTAAGTGCTTACTTATTAGGTGTGAGACTATGCGTGTTCGTGTGACGGAGACTTATATTGTTTTTCACTTAAGCTATTTAGATGTCTCAACTCATTCTTTTAAATTTGGAAATTACAAAGATACACTTTTCATGTGTCGATTTTATGTTCCTGTCAGCGTTATGATATAGCAATCGTTTCATGTTTATATAATTGTTAAGAATATGTGGCCGTTTAAATCAGTAAAGCCTCTAAAAGAATCAGGGCTGTTTGCCGGATATGTTGATTGGCATTCCCATATATTGCCTGGAGTGGATGACGGTATTTCTACGATGGAAGGGGCATTGGAGGTGCTTCGGCACTATGAGGAGCTTGGTTTCCGTAAAGTCTGGCTTACTCCACATGTGATGGAAGATTATCCCAATACCACAACGTTTTTGCGTGAACGTTTTTTGGAATTAAAATCAAATTGGGACGGTAATCTTGAACTTAGGCTCGCATCAGAAAATATGCTTGATAATTTGTTTGAGGAACGCCTTGCGGCAAAAGATTTTTTGCCTATAGGAGACGACGGGACTCATCTCCTTGTGGAGACATCATATTATACACCACCCATGGGTATGGCGGACATGCTTGAAGCTATAAGGGGTGCGGGGTATTTCCCCATACTTGCTCATCCGGAACGTTACCGTTATATGGAAGAGAAAGACTATAGGGAACTTAAGAAGCAAGGTGTTTTTTTTCAAATAAATTTCATTTCACTTGTAGGAGGATATGGGGAGACTGCAAAGAAAAAAGCGGAATGGCTTCTGTTGAATGATATGGTGGATCTGACCGGAAGTGATATACATCGTCTTGATGCTGTCAAGACAGGTATTGTAAATAAACCGGGAAGTAGCAAAATAGTTCAGAAGCTTCAGGATGTGATTTCGGAATGTTGCCTATAATTAGGGTTTGAATATAATAAAGATGTATTAAGAATGAAAATATTGTTAGTTACAGATCAATCTGTGGCAATAGATGGCGATAAGATAATCGGCTCGGCAAATTTTACAGATATATTAAAAAGGCTTTCAGTAATAGGCGAAATGCATTTGTGCATTAGGGATGCCAAAAAGAATAAAAAAATAAATCAAGTTTTAATAGATGATATAAGTGAATATGTAGATAAAAAAAATATTACATTTATACCTAAGTCTCAGGTCTGGCCATCATTGTCAACATTGAGGATACTTAAAAGAAAGATATCGGAAGCCGATCTTGTCGTGGGGTATATACCGTCTTTAAATGCAGAAGTGTCGTCAATGATTGCTCATAAGGCAGGTAAAAAATATTTTGCAATGATGGTAGGGTGTACTTGGGATGGATTGTGGAATCAGGATTGGAAAAGAAAAGTGGCAGCTACCTACCGTTTTTTCATCAATAAAAAAGTAATGCGGGAAGCGGATTACGCTCTGTATGTGACTAATTCATTTTTGCAACACCGATATCCGACACGGGCAAAAAGGTCATTGGGATTGTCAGATGTAGTTTTAGAAGATAATTCGGATGGTATTCTTGAATCACGGATTTCTAAAATTAGAAATAAATCAATAGATTCTCCAATTAAGATAGCCACCACAGGAACTCTGAATGTCATATATAAGGGTCAAAAATATGTGTTGGAAGCATTGAAATATTTAAGGGATAAAGGATCCTGTAATTATGAATATTATTTGATAGGAGGAGGTGATGACAGGCGTCTTCGTAAGATTGTATCAGATCTTGGATTGGAGGATATTGTGAAGTTTGTAGGAAAAATTTCACATGAAGAAGTATTTAAGTTGCTTGATGAGATGGATATTTATATTCAGCCATCATTGACGGAGGGACTTCCACGGAGTTTGGTAGAAGCAATGAGCAGGGGGCTTCCATGCATAGGAACCACGGTAGGCGCAATACCCGAGTTATTAGAGAGCGATTACATTATAGATAAGAAGGCGTCAAATCAAATTGTACAAAAACTTAAAGAATTAAGTAGCCGGGAAGAACAAATCAGACAGGCTACAATTAATTTTGAAGAAGCTAAAAAATACAATTGTGTAAGATTGGATAAGATACGGACACAATTCTATGAAGCTATACGGGGAGACTTTACCGATGAAAGCAGTCATAGGTAAAATGGAAGTAGCAATTTTCGATTGCTACTTAATCATTTCATAATTATCTGACAAGTAGTAGAATTGAAGCATAAAGAATTATAAAGTGCCAAAAATTATATGAAACTTTAGCCATATATTATTGCTTGTTTTACCGAAAGTATAGCCGTTATCAGATATGACTGATAATCTGTTAAGAACAGATTGTCGATAATTTGCAATTTTAATGACAGCATCCAAAGCGTCTTGGTTTAAAAGAGGCCCATATAAACGCAATATCTCTTTTGCTGCATTTTCTCTTATATGGCATTTATAAGATTGTTTTATATTTACAATTCTCCTTTTCCATATTTCGATAAAACTTCTTTTGCTTCCGATCTGATTTGAATCATGTTGCCGATACAATATATAGGCAGCTTTGTCGATAAAAACTTCTCCGCACAGAGTGGCAATCATATATGCCCAATAATCATGAGGAATATCAATATTAATGTTTTTATTTGCAAGTAATGTCAGTAGCTCCCGGTTGAAGACAATGGTACATCCGGCGGCAAGATTTTTAATAAGACAGTTTTTGTAAGATGGTGAAAGATTGAAATTTTTAATAAGACCAAAGTTGGTTTCGTTTTTATAATAAAACAAGTCTGAACAGTATAATCTCGGACAAGAATATTTCTTGTTGATACATTCGATTGCCACACTCAATTTGTTTTCCATCCAGATATCGTCTTGGTCGGAAAATGCAAAATAATTTGCAGAAGAATAGTTGACTGCAGCATAATCAATCAGCTTCATGAAAGATCTTTTCCACCCGACATTATTCCCCTGGATAATTTCAAAAACACCTTCGTATAAGGATGCGTATTCGTTTAAAATATCCAAAGTGTTGTCGGTAGATCCATCATCTCTTATCAATAAGGATACAGCTACTTTTTTTTGAGAAAGAATACTGTCAAGTTGTTCTTTGATGTATTTTTCCCCGTTGTATGTAGACATTAAAATGATTATTCTTTCCATTTCCATTATGTAAAATATGATCTCCATAAAAGTTCTCGTTCTCTAATATATTTCTGATCAAATATAGAGACATATGGAACCCATGCTGGATACATTTTATAATAGTAATATGATTGAGTTGTCAAAAGCATGCATACTAATATTGTCTTAAGCCAAGGTTTGAGATACTTTATGCATAATATGTTTGCAAATGATACAGTAACAAAAATTGATGAATAATTCGCAAAACGAGAAAAAATAATGGGAATTGCAAACGCCCCGATACATAATAATATCTGTAATAAGAGAATGGATTTAAAATATTGATGTATTTTAAAAAATCTACCTACAGCGAGAGCAATAATGGCGGGAAAAGCAGCTTTTATAAATTCTCCTATCTTCCAGTTTAAATTATAGTTGAAATTCTTACCCACATATTTGTCAATTCTGTCGGTAATTGTTTCAAATGACAATATTTCTCCAATTTTAATAATCACCGGAGTTATTGCAAGTATGCCGATGCATATCAAAACATACCATATATTAAATTTTAAATATTTGACAAATGGAAACAGCCATATAATTATAGCGGAATAATGAAATGATACGGACACTAAAGATAAAAGATAGAATCTAATCCATTTCCTATCTTCAATATTCTTGTAATTAAGAAGAAATATACCGATTGCTACACCTTCTCTCATAATTTCAGTAGAGAAGTATAGCCATTGTAGAATGAAAAATATGATTATCCCAACAAAAACATTTCTACAATACCGATATAAAAAAATAAATATACAACTGTTTGTAATTGATGCCATAACCAGTTGCAATACCCAAAATTCCTTGCTGATGGATTTGCATATGGCGCATACGAAAAGGTAGCCCGGTTCATGTCGCTCCCGAAAAATTCTTAAAGTCCAGAAATGGGCTAAATCTCGGGCTTTGTCGAATGATTTCATGTATCCTATGGTGTCCATGCCAACCCGGTATCTGAATCCTAATAAAAGAATGACATATACCAATATCACACCAATGAATACTTTTCGTTTAGACGTTGTCCATTGATTATTTTTGTATATGCCTATTCCTGCTAAAACAAAGGGTGTATGGTTTTCCATGATTTACGATTGAAGTTTGTGCGTTTAAGGGTTTTCTGGTGAGT
>JAIDJJ010000007.1 GCA_029052265.1 Muribaculaceae bacterium | reverse complement strand
GATCAATTGTCATGGTGTCGGCGATGTTTTTACCCGGAAGGGTCAGCCGTCGGTGTCTGAACACCGGCATCCCTTCGCGGGAAGAATAAAGCTCCCTTAACGCATCGATGGCTGGCACAGGCACGGTGTCTGCATCGGGTGCGATCCGCGTATATGCATACGCTCCATACGCGATGTCGGAGGGTGAAGCTGTCAGCTGAATGCCCCGTTCTCCTTGTTTAAGAAGATTTACAACGTATTCCGGGGTGGCGAAATAAGAAGCGTCGATGACCGTGTGCTGTCTGCCGGTATTCATGACTTCCTGCGCATACCACATTGGGAAAGTGAAGTTGTCGCCTTGTGTGAAAATAATGGCGGGCTTTTCGTTGAGCAGTATTCCGGATGCAAAGTCGTAAGGCTCCGAGCGTCCTTTGCGCATATGGATGAATTTGTTTTCCTCATACAACAGATATGATAGCGAAACGGCAGCCACAAAACTCACCGCTAACGGGATAAATTCATTTTTTAGTAACCTTTGCGTCAGCATTCCCACTCCCAGACATCCGAACCCTATCCAGATGGCAAAAGCCATGTATGATCCGAGAAAAGAGTAGTCACGTTCTCTCGGCTCTCCCGGGAGCTGGTTAAGATAGACAGTTATTGCAATACCCGTCATGAAGAATAACATCGCGATTATTACAAGGGTGCGGCGTCCTGTTGTTTTTTGAGAGTACAGGAATATTATACCGATTATTCCAAACAGGAATGGAATGCCGTAATATACATGATGTCCGGTATTCTCCGTATTGGCGTATGCCGGCATAAGCGATTGCTTTCCGAGCATTGCGTCGTCAATTACGCTGAATCCGGTGATGAAATTGCCATGATCGATTTCTCCGGTAGAATGTATGTCGTTTTGCCGCCCCATGAAATTCCACAGGAGATAACGGAAATACATGTATCCCACCTGATATGACAGGAAAAATTTCAGATTCTGGAGATAGGTCGGTCTGTAGGATACCGTTTTGGTCCGTTCGCCTGAAGGTCCGATTTTCCCGACAGGATTTCCGAGGGAATCGAAAGTTTCGGATATTTCCACTTTATCCATAGATTCGGGAGTCATCACGATCCATGATTCGTAGCTCCCGATATCTGAAGCTGAAGATCCGGTGATGCGCGGGAGAAACATGTCGAGCTCCGGAGAAGTGACTCTGGTGAAAGAATAGTCTGACAGGAGGTATCCGTTTTTCGACCTTTCGATTATGGCGTCATTTGCTGAGGAGTCGGCATGTGAGACTGCCCGGCTTCTGTGGTTAAGCCTTGGGGCGTCAAGAAGCGGGACATACCGGGGTTTCCCTATCTTGAGTACATATGCGGAATAGTCTGGGATGCCGTTGGTGCGGGAGCTTCGTTCCTCCACCATCGGTTTGCTGTATGGGGTGGCGCCGTATAGCAGTGGAGTCTTGCCGTATTGTTCGCGCTCTATGTAAGATGCGAGGGCAAAAATATCTGTCGGCGCGCCTTCGTTCATGGGAGGGGCTGCATATCCCCTGATAAGTATCAGTGCGAAAGAGGAATATCCCAACAGGATAAATGCAAACGACATGACGCATGTCAGGAGCCGCGCGCGGTCCCATTTTATCCAATATACTGTTGCAAATGAAATTATAGCCGATACAAGAGCGGCAGCCGCGATGTGGCTGCTGAATACGAACATTCCTGACAGCCATAAGAATAAGAAAAGAGACCCCGTAATCATGCTGCGTGTACCACGTGATACGGATGCAACCGTTGCTGTGACGGCAATCAGGAGCAGCCCGAGATATATGTATACTCCTGAAAAGTATGGCATCCCCAAATAGTTGACGGCTAAGATTTCTAATTCTTGCGCCCAGTCGAGCATTCCGCCCATCATCCCCAGGAGAATAAGGGCTATTACAATGAAAGCCACCGCTATTGCGATACAAGCTTTTGCTACACATTTTCCATAAGGATATTTTCTGAATACGTAAATGAGGGCAAGAGCCGGAATGCAAAGAAGATTCAACTGATGCACGCCCAGAGAGAGTCCTGTGATATAGGCTATCAGAATCAGGAGTCTTCGTTGACGGGCATGGTTGTAAGTGCCTGCCCATACAGTCGCGAGCCATAAGACGAGCGCCATAAAGAAAGTCGACATGGCATACACTTCAGCTTCCGTTGCTGAAAAAATGGCGGAGTCGCATAATGCGAAACTATATGCCGCGCCTATAGCGGCGGAAATCGCCATTACCTGGATGTAGACGGGGGAAAGACTGTAACGCTGGGTGTATTTGGTTGCCACATACAACGCCATGCAATAGGTGATGCGTGAAATGAAATATGCAGCCCCCGCCATGAAAATACCGCTGCAGACACCTATGACCAGTGCATGTTGTTCCGGGGCGAAAGGGATCGTCGCGACTCTCATGGCAAGCATCCATATTGGGTTGCCTGGGGGATGTCCGATTTCAAGCAGGGAAGCGCAGGTTATGTATTCCGGACAGTCCCAAAAAGATGCGGAATGATCTACACATGAAAAATACAATGCTGCCACTGAAATAAAAATAAGCGTCGAAATCAGATGTTCACAAATGGAACTTATGTTTTTATCAGACAATATCATCTTTCAGTTTTTTTCTGTTCGGGCATTTCCCGAAAGGGGATTTGAAAATATATCCGGTCAGATCCGATTCAAGGGCGCGGACTGACGTCTTTGCAGATTTGGCGGGATTGAGGCAGAAAGGACGGAAGAAAAGGTCTGTCAGAGGGTCGAACCATCTGTTCATTCTCAGCATCGGGGTGTCTGCCACTCCGGGGTCGGCACAGTTCACACGGATCCCTCTTCCGGTCACCTTTTTCTCTGAAGCAAGCGAGGCTGCATATCGGGTGATGAGTTTTTTTGAAAGGGCGTAGGTCTTCAGTCTGCCAAATTCCCGCTTGGCGATGTCCCCCTTGAGTTTCTGGAAAGGATACCAGCTGCGGGTGGCTGAGGTGGTGAAGACGATCGAGCCGTTGTCGCCGATGTTGTCAAGCAGGAGTTCGGTCAGCAGTCGGGTGTTGTGATAGTTCACATTCAAAGTGTCTTCCCGGCGGTCCGGACCTACTGTATATCTCCCGTTCATCACCCCGGCGTTGTGTATCACCGCGTCTAACTGCGTCATTGCAGGGTTTTGCACAGCCTTGCAGACAGATGTGGAGTCGGAAAGATCTATCATCACAATCTGCGGGCGGATACCGTGGGTCGTCTCGATTTTGTCAGCGAGCGTATTCCCCTTGGCTATCGACCTGCAGCCGAGAATGATTTCATGCCCTTTCTCTGCGAGCATGAATGCGATCTCTTTTCCGATTCCCCCTGTGGCTCCTGTAAGCAATATCTTCATCTGATGATCCCTTTGTCGAGCAGCCGGTGTTTCACCATCATCCTTACGGGGGTGGGGGTGAGCCCCACCGAGAATATTGAGACACGGTTCAGCCATCCGTTGATATATTGTTTTTTCTTTCTAAGCATTCTGTCTATCGCTTTTCTGACGAATCTTTCGGGAGTGTCGAGCACCCCGATAGCCACCGCAAGCTTTTTAAGGTTGTCGGGAAGTCCGAAAAGGTCTGTCGAGATTCCTCCCGGGCACGCTACGGTCACACCGACGTCATGATCTTTCATTTCATAGTGAAGAGATCTGGAGAAGACCCTGATATATGCTTTTGTCGAGGCATACATGGCAAGCCCCGGCATTGGCATCCAGCAAGACATCGACGACATGTTGAGTATCCATCCCGACCCTTTCGCTGCTCTCCTTGCCGCAAACCATCTCGACAGGACAGTGACTGCACCGACATGCACTCCTATGAATGAGTCTATCAGCTTTGTGGAGGTGTCCGTCACCGGGCGAAATGAGAATATCCCGGCGTTGTTGATGAGAATGTCGGGATCGAGGTCATTTTCAACGCAAAATTCATCAAGCTTCTCTTCGATATCCTTGTCCGAGAGATCGGCGACAAGGATGTAAGGGGCGCGGGAGGACTCTTTCCCGATTTTTTCGGCAACAGTCCGGAGACGTCCGGGGTCTATGTCGACAAGGATTGCCGAGCACCCCCTTTTTGTCAGCTGCGATGCAAATTCAGATCCGATCCCGCCCGACGCACCGGTGATTATCGCACAATGCCCTGAAAGATTGTCAAATTTTCCCATCTCTCTTTTTTATGTCATCTATTTCCTTAAGTATTGCCCGGGGCAGGTTTTCAAGATGCTTGTGGCATGCCATTTCGCGCGAATACATCCGGGCTATGCAGTAGTTTACGTGGTCGCATCCGCATCGGTGGGATTCTTTATCCCTCATTTTGTTCACGAAATCGGGTTCATTGAGCAGGGCGCGTCCCATCTGGATAAAGT
>JAIDJJ010000693.1:378-2553 GCA_029052265.1 Muribaculaceae bacterium | reverse complement strand
TGATTATCCCGTATATAATTTATCAAATTCAGAAATCATATGTCTCATCTATACGTCAAAATTTGCTCATTGCGTGAGCAAATTTAAAGCCGGGATGAAGACATTTTAAGATTACCTTAACGACATAAAAGTAAGCCGGGATATCCCATAGACCGAGAAACGATCAAATACCGTTTACTTAATTAAAGCACTTGTCTCCCTTAAAAATGTTTTAAACTTGAGAATAACTATTCTTTTATCAATGCAAGAAATTCCTGACGCAATGAATAGTCGTCAGCAAATTTACCCGTATAATCATATGTTGTTGTTGAAGATTCCTGCTTTTCCACTCCTCGCATCTTCATACACAAATGTCCTGCCTCACAAGCGACAATAACACCATCATTCGGAAGCGTATTTGACAGAAGTTCGCAGATCTGCGCAGTCAGACGTTCCTGAACCTGCAGACGTCTGGAAAAGCAATCTACTATCCTTGCCAATTTTGACAGACCTATCATTTTGTCTTTTGGGAGATAACCAATCGCGACTTTCCCAAAAAATGGCAGGATATGATGTTCACACATACTATAAAACTCAATATCTTTCACGATTACGATTCTGGAACCGGAATGTTCGAAAATTGCCTGAGAAGCTATTTCTTCTGCATTCTCCCGGTAACCTGCGGTAATATCATATATTGCTTTTGCCGCACGTAATGGTGTTTTCACAAGACCTTCCCGGTCAGGATCCTCTCCTACCAGACGTAAGATTTCTCGGTAATGTCCCGCTATCTCCCGTACGATCCTATCATCTCTTTCAAGTGTGTTCATGGCTTGACAACTACAATTTGAGATTTCACAACCCTCATTTCTGAAGAATAATTAGGAAATGCCTTTTTTAATTCCGTCAATGCGGCATTAGCCTCCGCATTCGTCCGGAAATTTCCAACCCTGGTATACCAGTTGGGTGAGCTGGAATATGTATAAATCTGACCTCTATATTTGGGAAATTTTGCCAATATAGCACTCCCCCGCGCTTTTGCGCGGGCCTCAAGAGTATGCTGATTTCTACCGTCGCTGAATACTTGAATCCGGAATCCTGCAAGCTTATTCACTCCCGGCTTCATATCATGCGACTGTTCTTTCTTTGAGGAATGCAATATGAGGTCAAGCAGATTGTCTGGTATATCTATAATCACATTTCCATTGGACTCAGCCTGCATCTTTTCAATCACATTGTTGTCATTATGAGATTCTGCACGAGAATCTATCGGATTACACAACAATGCGCCGATAGCCAATACAGGCATAAATTTTGCCAGTCTTGAAAGAATAAGAAATTTCATTTCGTTGTCCGGACTAAAATACGCAGTACAATGCCGGCAACATACCGGCATTGCATCTGCATAATGTTGTTTATTAATCGAATGCTTCGACAATACCCATAAAAGAGTCTGCCTGAAGAGCAGCGCCACCGATGAGACCGCCGTCTACATCTGGTTTTGCAAACAATTCCTTTGCGTTGCTCGGTTTGCAAGAGCCACCGTAAAGTATAGAGGTATTATCTGCTATCTCCTTACCATACTTCTCACTGATCACATTACGGATATGCGCATGCATGTCCTGAGCTTGATCTGAGGTAGCTGTTTTTCCTGTACCTATAGCCCATACAGGTTCATAAGCTATCACTATCTTGGCAAAATCTTCTGCAGAGAGAGAGAACAGAGCCTCTACCTGACTTTTCACCACATCATTGTAAGTACCGTTCTCACGCTCCTCAAGAACTTCGCCAACACAGAAAATAGGAACAAGATCATTTGCAAGTGCCTGTTTGGTCTTCACAAGAAGTTGTTCATTATTCTCACCGAAATACTGACGGCGTTCGCTGTGTCCGAGTATAACGTGTGAAGCTCCGGTAGACTTAACCATAGATGCGCTCACTTCGCCAGTATATGCACCCTTCTCATGCTCTGAGCAGTTTTCAGCACCGAGTTTAAGAGGCTCGTCTATAACCCCTTTTACCGACACAAGATGCGTGAATGGAACGCAGATGACTACTTCACAATTAGCTTTTTTCCCCTTAAGGAGCTCATTTACCTGATTGGCAAGCTCGACACCTTCCTCAAGGACGGTGTTCATTTTCCAGTTGCCTGCTACGATATTTTTTCTCATTGTCTGTTGTATGTTGTTTAAAATT
>JAIDJJ010000693.1:0-368 GCA_029052265.1 Muribaculaceae bacterium | reverse complement strand
TTGAATGTTTCTAAACCGGACTTCCGGTCTGATTTGGGTTCGGGTCACAAAATTACACCTTTTTTGTGGCTTTTACAATTTTGACATGCTAAATTTATCTATTATTTCCGATTTTATCACCTTTTTTGATTAATTTTGCATTGTATATTACGCTAATCGTGTGGAAAACACTTCTCGCTCTTACCTCTTTTTTGATGACAATCCATCGCCATAAGAGGAGACCGTTTTGACATTATGTATTATAATCTGTTTTCAAATGGAATTTAAGCTTACTGCCCAATACAAGCCTACAGGCGACCAACCGGAAGCTATCGATGAACTCGCAAGAGGAGTCGAGGCAGGTCTACAACATCAGACTCTTTTAGGGG
>JAIDJJ010000692.1 GCA_029052265.1 Muribaculaceae bacterium | reverse complement strand
CGAGATGCCATAAAGAGCAGCAGGAAGTATCGGGTAGACCATATCATACCTCCCGGCAGACGGTTGAATATATAAGGAAGCACTTCGAATACAAGGGTCGGGCCTGCTTCCGGCGTAAGACCGAATGAGAACACAGCGGGAAAGATTATGACTCCCGCAAGAATTGCCACCGCCGAATCAAGCATGGCAGTGGTCACGGCAGTTCTGCCAAGCCTGTTTTTGTCGCTGAAATAAGATGCGTAGGTCATCATGCACCCGAGCCCGAGACTGAGTGAGAAAAACGCCTGTCCCATTGCTCCGAGAAGCACGCCGGGTGTAATCTTTCCGAAGTCGGGAGTGAAGAGAAATCTTATCCCCTCTTCAAATCCGGGAAGAAAAACGGAATTGATGCAGAATGCCACCAATAACAGGAACAGCAGCGGCATAAGCACGTTGGATGCTCTTTCGATACCTTTTGTCACACCGCTTGTCAATATCAGGAAATTTGCCGAGAGGAAGACCAGGGTCCATATCAGTGGACGCCAGCCGGTGGTAAGGGAGATGAATTGTCCGTGGCCGGCTTCACGGTTGGAGAAATCGAGTGCCCCGGTCACTGAAGCCAGACAGTATTCCACCGTCCAGCCTGCCACAACGGAATAGAAACTGAGAATCAGCAGCGATGCCAATATGCCCAAAGGTCCGGCAATATGCGACAGCCTGCCCCCTCCGAGTCGGCTGTAGGCACCGAATATATTGCTGCGTGTGCCTCTTCCCATGCAAAATTCGGCGCACAGAAGAGGCACTCCTATAAGGATCACAAATGCAAGATAGCATATCATGAAGGCGCCCCCTCCATGCACTCCGGCTTCGTATGGGAATCTCCAGATATTGCCGAGACCGACGGCTGATCCTACAGTAGTTGCTATCGCGCCGAATTTTGTGTTGAATACGGCTCTTCCTCCATTGTGTGATGATGACATATCTTGTGAAACGGATATTGATGTGGTACATTTGTAAGGTCAAATGTTTGACCTTGTTTGTGGGATTGCAAATTTAATGATTATTTATAAAATTTGATGTATAAGAAACTATTAAAAATTCGTAATATGATCAAATATATTTATAAAGTATTGTGCGATAGGTTTTCAGATAACTGGAGGTGAGTTTTTGCGAAATGCAACAAGTATCAAACTCGTTTCTGAAACCTGAATAAATCTTGAAAAAGAGAAAAGATTAGACCCATCAATTGTTACAGGTTTGTATAAATTGTAATTTTTTCTTAATTTTGAACTTAAAAACGGATTTATCCATGGATAAAGGTACCTGGTATGCATTGTGGCGTATGAGGCTGCAGATGCTCACATAAATTCAGGAAAGACCTTATTTGCCGGATGATCAAGAATTAACCATTAATAACAACCCAAACATGAAACCTCAAAATCTCAGAAAGTTATTTTTTTCTTTCGGGTTCGCGTCTATGATGGCGGTGCCGGGTATGGCTAAGACTCCGACTTTGGCTGATGTCACCACGCATCAGGCGGGTGGAAATTATTATTGCTATCCTTATCTATATGAAGCACCTCCGGCTCAGACACCGGCTCCCGAAGGTTACGAGCCATTTCACATGGAGCATTACGGACGTCATGGAAGCCGCTGGCATATAGGTTACAAAC
>JAIDJJ010000691.1 GCA_029052265.1 Muribaculaceae bacterium | reverse complement strand
ATACGATATCCTTCATTGCTGTTTGTGCAGCCTATAACTCAGCCGCAGACAAGAGTGAGAACCAGATATAAAAATTTTTTCATTTTATGGATAAATAAAAGTTCGTTTAAAACAAGAACGTTAAAAAAGGATGCGCATTGCATCAATGCGCATCCTTAAAGAGCATCCGGTCAGTTACTTCCCGAACGACCACCAAGTGCATTCACCCCATCCACCTGTGCCGGCGGGAGCATAAATGAGCACCATGGCGTCAGATCCTAAATATCCGATTTCAAATGTTGTAGGCTGAAGACCACCCTGGTTGATGGCGAAAGGCCACAGAATTGTACCTTCGGAAGTGTTCAGTGTGCCGAGGCTGAAGGTTTCGGCATTGGGCGTCATATCGAGGGAGAAGGAGCCCTGACGGATCTGGTTGCCGTCTTTGCCGAACACAGTGATTGTAGCCTCATCTTCATTGAAGACCATCTTTGAAGTGGAATATTCCTCACCTTCGACATAAGCCGGACCGGCATGATTCATCTGACTGCTGAATTTGTCGGGACAGTCACCGTCTTCGACACCGCAGCCCCACCATGCACCGTTGATTGCTCCGGTGCCGTCTTGTGAACCAGCCATGTATCCGCCGTTACCCCAAACAGCTCCACCATTCACATTGGTGGGTTTCCAATGCCAGTCGTGGGATGCAAGGATACCGGAAGGATCATCATCGCTCATGAACGACCACCATGTGCATTCACCCCATCCACCTGTGCCGGCGGGGGCATAGATAAGCACCATGCGAGACACATCAAGATATCCGATTTCAAATGCTGTGGGCTGGAGTCCTCCCTGATTGATGGCAAAAGGCCACAGGATCGCTCCCTCAGAAGTCTCAAGAGTGCCTCTTGAGAATTGGTCGGCATTTGTAATCTCGTTGTTATTATAGTTCTTGATTGCAAATGAACCTTCGTTGATCTTATCTCCCGTATTGCTATATGCGGTCAGAGATCCGTCTTCATTGAATTCCATATAGGAGAGTGCGTAGCATTCGCCGGTTATGTCATTATACCGGTCGCCTGCATGTTGAGATTGTCCGCTGAACTTGTCTGGGCAGTCTCCGTCTTCTACGCCGCAACCCCACCAGGCACCGTTGATGTCAAGGCTGCCGTTCTGTTCTCCCTCCAAATAGCCTCCATTGCCCCATAC
>JAIDJJ010000690.1 GCA_029052265.1 Muribaculaceae bacterium | reverse complement strand
TCGCAACCTTAAAATATGGAGTAACTACAGGCTCGAATTGGTATTTTTGTGTCCCCGTTTGTTGAACAGCTTGTCCTCCAACCAATATGCCATACTTATCGTTGATCCGGTAATTTAAATAGCCACCAAATGTTGACCGTTGATAATATCCCAACATGCCGGGCAACATAGGCAAGCCACCGCTCATAGTAGGAGGCGCCCCGAAATAATAAGTCCCATAGGCTGTAAAAGTTATATGAGGAGAAAGGTAATAAGATAAATTTCCTGTTATACCGTACTGAGTGTGTATCCCCTGATAAAATCCATACTTATTTGCTTCCATACCCAAGTAAAGACTTATTTTCTCATGATTTTGGGAAATTCCGATGCCACCATTATATATATGCATCAATCCAGGCATATCCATTTCTGCCCCTGTCGCTGTGATTGAACCATTTCTCCAACTATACAAGTTAGACTGTCCAGGCACAAACGATAATGATGGGATTTGAAAGGTCGCACTCTCATAAGGCTTATAATACTGTGTTTTGGGATAAAATCTGACCGGGAGTCGTGGTCCGGACAATGTCGGTGAAAGGAGCATGTCGCCGGAAATAATAGAATCAGCGGTAATCGCATTTTCTATACCAATACTATCCACTTCTACCGGGATAGAGGAAATTTCAGTCTGCGCATATGCTGTCATAGCAAACATAGCCAGAATAAGGGTAGAGATTGCTTTCATATAGGTTGCTATTTACAGATTGTAAGCATATAGCCGAAACCTCGTTGATTTATAATTGAGATTGAAGGATCTTGCCGCAATGCACGGCGGATCTTGTGGATATAGCCGTGAAGAGAGTTGCGGTTGCTTGGTTCATCACGTTGCCATATGGCAATCATTAATTCCGAGGCATCAACCGTTTTTCCAATATTAGTTGCTAACCTTTCCAGTATCTTAGCCTCGAAGTGCGACAATTCCACACTTTGCCCCTTCAGCGAGAGTGTTTGTGTACTAACATTGAACATATAACTGCCGAGCGAATATTTTATATCATCGCCTCGATTGGTTTCATATCTGCGGAGCAGAGCCTTTATTCTCACTATAAGTTCACGAAGTTCAAATGGCTTTTTGAGATAATCGTTGGCTCCGATTTCAAATCCTTGCTCAACATCATCAATTGTGCTTTTGGCTGTGAGAAAGAGCAACGGAACCGTTGGTGATAACTTTCTGACCTCTTTCGCCATCGAAAAGCCGTCAAGTTTAGGCATCATGACATCAGCAACGACAATATCAGCACCTTCAGACCTGAATTTTTCAAGTCCTTCTATACCGTCAGCAGCCGTGATAACGTCATAGCCTTGCCCACGCAGAGTGTCAACGACAATCAGCGTAAAGTCTTTCTCATCTTCTACAAACAGTATCTTATCGCTCATCTTTGCTGAATTTGATAGTGAACACTGATCCTTCTCCTTCTGTACTTTTGACCTCTATAGTCCATCCCATTTTATCAAGAATACTCTTCACATAATATAGCCCGATACCATAGCCACGAACATCCTGACGGTTGCCATGTGGTACACGGTAAAACTTATTGAACAGATATTGAATCGATTTTGACGGGATGCCAATGCCGTTGTCTCTGACAGAAAGTTTTTTATTGTCACCCATAATGGTTATCTCAACACTATCGTCTGAGTATTTGATGGCATTGTCAATCAGGTTGTTAAAAACATTTGCCAGATGCGTTCTGTCTGCCTCGACAATGATACTCTCATCAATATTCACATTTATGCTGATATTTTTTTCGCCTCTCAAACGCTGAGCGGCTGAAATATCCTCTACTAACAAATGTAATTGAATCTTCTCAGGTTTGAGTTTCATTGCCCTACGGCGCTCCATACTCATGGCAAGGATATTCTCTACCAGTTCACCAAGCCGTTTTAGCTGTTTATTGGCAATATTCAGGTATGTTACCTTTTTTTGCGGGTCATTGGCTGTATCGTAATTGAGCAGAGCGTCATTGGCGGAATAAGCGATCGCAATAGGCGTTTTCAGTTCATGGGTCATATTGCTGACAAAATCATCTTTCATTTCTTCAATGGTTCGTAGGCGTGACACTGTACGGAACAAATACCAAAATGCCATAGTAAACGTAACCATCAGAAGAAAAATGGTCACAATCACGCCTGATATTTCCGAAATTATATGGCGAGTCAGAGGTGTCATATATACCTTATAATAAATTCCTTCGTTTGGATTAATATTAAATCGGAATGAATCTAATCCGGATTCACCCTTAAATTTTGGATTGTCGCAGATTACAGAATCCTTTTCGTTGACAACCTCCACACATAAAAAATCTGGATGAATGAACCTATTCGAAAGTTGCTTGCGTAAAACACTATCCATCACCGTCATGTCATAAGGGATATATTTATCCATTATGACATGGAATTGTCTGCTCATTGCATCAACCATCTGATTTGAATAGGAACTATTTTCTGACAACATAGCCCGTTCTTCAGTAACTGTTCCGTCTGCCTCAGTCCTTACAGAAATAAGTTGTCCATTTTCATCACGATATGTAGATGCTTGAGCTTTTCTGGGAGCATTGTGCTCATCAATATCTTCTTGTATCTTCACGTTTGATGCCAACCCCTGCGCCCTGCCGGCTCGGCACAAAAGGTCATCAATATCTGCATCAGCCAATGCCGTCATTACATCTCGCTCAACATTGGACTTTATCGAATTGTAAAGGGATATGAGATAATAGACATTGCAGCCGAAAATGACTGCAATGACAATAATAAACGAGGTCGATATTGTCTTAAAGCGTTTCATATCTGTAACCACGATGTGCCCGCGGTCTCATATTAAAATCATTAATCACCACAAATTTACTAATAATCCGTCATATAATCGATTAAGTCGGCTACGATTTAAGACTAAATAAGGGAGCATTTAAGACTAAATAAGGTTGGTCTTGGTGATGTCTAATGCAAGTGTATGTAATTTTACGTCAGAAAAAATTTATCGCAATGAAAAAAGCATTCCTTTTCATAACAATCCTACACAGCGTAACCACCTATGCTCAGACAGTGGTGTCAGATACGATTTCTGCCCAACAGCTTGATGAAGTTGTTGTCAAAGGAGAGAAACCGCAAGTTAGAGGCGAAGACGGCATCATGGTCGTTGATCTGCCTTGTATTGTCAAAGATAAACCTGTAAATAACATTCTTGAAGCACTTGGGTATTTGCCCGGCGTCACGAATAACAATGGAATGATATGGCTCACCGGAGCCTCAAATGTCACTATTATTCTCAATGGTGAGCTTACCAATATGCCGCTCCAAAATCTTTATCAACTGCTCTACAACACTCCTGTTGACAGACTGAAAAACGTGGAGATTATGTATTCTGCGCCGGCGAAGTATCATGTAAATGGTGCAGTAATCAACGTGGTTCTGAAAACGCCGATGCCTCTTGATGGTTTGCAGGGACAGATCAGAGCCGGATACAATCAGGCTCATTATGGTTCGTATGGCGGTGTACTTGCAGCGACATACGCATTAAAGGACTGGACTTTTGACTTAAACTATGGACTGACGCGCAGTAAATCGTGGAGCCGCGAGGAAACATGGTCGAATCATTTTTATGATGGTAAGCGAGCTATGATTGAAGATGATATGCGCCGCATTGGTCAGAACTGGAGTAATACCATATTTGCCTCCACTTCATGGAAAACGCTCAAACTCACTTATAACGGTCAGATAATCTCCGATTCAAAAACCCGGGGACTATCATCGGGATCATTGGGTAACTATACAAATGCCTACAAGATGCTATCGCCTGTCGGTTATCATAATATAGCTCTGCGTTACACAGCACCATTCGGCATGACTGTCGGCGGCGACTATACTTACTATTCCGAGAACCGTTCCCAATCATTATTTAAGGATACCGACTATCTGCTTGGCTCCGAAAACCGTCAGGAAATAAACCGCTGGCATGTATATATTGACCAACAGCATCAGATTGGTAAATGGCAACTGAACTATGGGGCAGAATATCAGCACTCAAAAGACCACAGCTCGCAACACTACGAAATAGCCGACAATCCTGATTTCGACGATTGTCTCAACGAGGATGTAGCGAGTTTCTATGCCGGCACACAACGGTCGTTTGACTGGGGACTATCGTTCAATGTCTCGGCAAAAGGTGAGTATTTTCACAATAAATATCAGCACAACTGGAATTTCATTCCTCAACTCGGTGCGACATATTACAAGACACCCCAAAGCATATTCCAGCTTAATCTCAACACACAACGTATCTATCCGTCATATTGGGAACTTCATGGCGGTACAAATCACATCAACGACTACTCGATTGTAATTGGCAATCCTGAACTACAGCCATATATCCAATACGATGCGCAATTCAACTACATTCTAAGACAGAAATACGTTGCGACACTCTATTTTCAATATGGAGACAAATCCACGGTGCAGCTGCCATACCAATCGCCTGACGCTCTCAATCTCATATATCAGACTATAAACATGAACTATGAACGTGTAGTCGGACTAAATCTCTACGCTCCCTTAGGAGTCAGTTACATCTGGAATGCCACAGCCACAGCAAACGTGATGAATAGACGGGCAAAGGCTAATCATTTCCATGACATCAGCTTTGATAACAGTAAGTGGATTTTCTATGGATCGCTTAACAATACCTTCAAGTTCAGTCAGGACAGTCCCGTCTCTGTTTCGGTGGATTTCAGCTACATCTCGCCATCATTGCAAGGGATAGCTGATATGTCAGGATTGTGGA
>JAIDJJ010000069.1 GCA_029052265.1 Muribaculaceae bacterium | reverse complement strand
CCCCTCCTGTCGTGCTTGATCCTGATTCTGTTTCCATGAAAAAGGATGCTAAAGATTTCGTAAAAGAAAAGACTAAAAGCATGAAATAATGGAAGGAATGTCGAATAATTTGCTCACTCGTTTAATTATCATTAATTTTGCAAAGTAAATAACTCCTTTAATTTGGTTATGATAACAGCATCGGTTAAAAAGAGAGAAAATATTGCGGAGTATCTTCTATATATGTGGCAGATAGAAGATCTCATCCGCGCAAATGATTTGGATATTGACAAGATTCAGTCGTCTATTATTGACCGCTACCCCGGTCTTTCTCCTCAGCAAAAAAAAGAAATGCGTGAATGGTATGAGTCTTTGATAGACATGATGCGCCGTGAGAATGTTGTTGAGTCCGGTCATCTTCAACTTAACAGGAATGTAATTATCGCTTTGGATGACCTCCATCGACAATTGCTCCGGAATCCGAAGTTCGCTGCGTATTCCGCACAATTTTACCATACATTACCGATAATCGTTGAATTACGCGCCAAAGCGGGAGAAAACAAGGCGGACGAAATTGAAACTTGTTTCAATGCTCTTTATGGGATACTGATGCTTAGGCTGCAAGGCAAGAAAATTTCAGAAGAAACTACTGCGGCAGCTGCCCAGATTTCAAAATTTTTGGCACTCCTCTCTCATTACTATAAAAAAGATTATAACAACGAGCTGTTTAATGATAGTTCAGAGAATCAATGATTTCAGAACTGATTATACAGTCCATATTTATCCCCGAACCAACCTCTAAAAAATGAGCGACGAACTTAATAAAGAGATTGTCAAAAGAAGGACCTTTGCAATCATATCTCATCCCGATGCGGGAAAAACCACATTGACAGAAAAATTACTTCTTTTCGGTGGTGCAATTCATGTGGCAGGTGCTGTTAAAAGTAATAAAATTAAAAAAACTGCAACATCAGACTGGATGGAAATCGAAAAGCAACGTGGAATCTCCGTTGCCACCTCTGTAATGGGTTTCAATTATGGCAATTATAAAATTAATATACTTGATACTCCGGGAC
>JAIDJJ010000689.1 GCA_029052265.1 Muribaculaceae bacterium | reverse complement strand
TCAATAGACGGTTCCGGATGGTTGCCGGAATATGATTTGTTAATGAAATACAATCCATAAGTACCGGGTGCGGCTTTTTGCCATGCTGCCGGATTGTTCTTGTTTTTCATCACGGCTTGTGCCAGAGCAGCAGTCTGTTGTCTGACTTCAGGGCTTAAAGGGAAGGGTACCCCTTCAAATGTAGGGTGACTGAATGTCCAGTACATTGCGATTGCTTCCTGAATATGACGCGGAATAGGCATTTTGCCATATTGATCCTGTGAAGAGTTGTAAATACCTATAAGAGTTGCGAGATCCCCGCCAAGCATTGAAGCCGCACAGAAATATTGCCAAGCCAAATAATTGTTGCCGCTGTTGCCGAGAGCAAGCATTGCCAGAATTTTATGAATCTGGGTATGGTCATAAAAAGCCTCTTTGCAGAATGCATTACGCCGCAATTGCCCATAGACAGGATGAGCATTCACGGCACTGTCGTTTTCGAGCAGTGTCTCTGCCCGGCGCGCCCATCCGGCATAAAACAGGCTGTTGCGGAGCATCCCTATATATTTGGCTGCGACTTTATAATTCCCGTTTATGATCATGCATTCAGCCATTCGCTTCATGAGGCGACCGCTCTTGCGGTCGTTCATAATCGACTCCTGCAGGTCGAAGGTTGTGGAGAAAGCAATGTTTGTAAGACCAAGGTGGTAAAGTGCCTCAGCTGTGACGAGTTGAGTTGTGTTGTCAAGGCGGTCTTTCCCGATGAGCCCCTCCACACCGTTCTGATTGTAGCGGAACATGGATTCCGTCAGTTGCCCGGTAATGCCAAGTGCGAGGTTTATAGCCTGTAAAGAAAACAAGTCGGTAGGATTTTCCTTTTGAGCTTTTTCAATAATTTCGTGCCATCGTTGCTGTCTGACGAGAGAGTCGTAAGCGAGGATATCGCTTTTGGGTTTGTCGAATGAAAGATATATATATATTACCGCTAAAATGGCAATGGCGGCAGCCGTTGCATAAGGTCGCAGCCTGGAAGGGCGGGCTTTGACCAATGTAATGAGAGGCAAAAGCGATATTACACCGGTAATGACAAATAAGATGCTTGGGTAGATCTCGGGGACACGGTAATAATTCAATCCTTTCAGCATACGGCTGAGTGGATACTGTTCAAAAAGGATGTAATGTATAGCCGAAACAATGATAAATGCTGCAGGGATACATATTGCGACGGCTTTCGGACGGCGGTGCAATATCCCGGCGGCGATTACAAAAGCTATCGCGATCGGTCCTGCAATCCAATAAAGTATGACAAAGCCGGCAATCAATGTAATTGAGCATGTCAGAGTGGACAGGTTTCCGGTAAGAGAGATCAGATATATAAACATGGTGGTCAGCGCCATTGCGACTGCAAATGAAAGGAGAATGTTTTCGTCAGACATCGCCCCGGTATAAAGCAGCGGTGCGATTGCGGAGAGGGCAAAGGCTGTCCCCGCCATATCACATCTGCGGAATGCGAGACCTGAAAATACTTGCGATAATGCAAGGACAAAAGCGGTGAGCAACGCACCGTAAAGTGGTACATAATAAAACTGCACCAGGAATTCCGAAAGATAATCAGCCATCCCTCCGGGGACTGATATGCTGTCGGTGAAATAGCTTCCGGAGAAAAGGAAAAGCTGGTTTTGCTCGTGATAGAGGAGATATTGCGGGCACATCAGCCATAGAAACATCCATATTCCGAAGAATGTTAACAGAGGGCATATGCAGAGGAAGATGTTTTTACGAGTCATTTGCGAAAGGTGTTATTTGACTTTAACCGGGATTCTCTCGTCAGACATTACGGCGTCGATAGCTTCGCGACTGTTCAGCTCTACTTTGAATTTTGTGAAGTCGGGCGTGTTGAAAGAGTAAAGCGACTGTCGGTAATATTGTTCCGGATTGAGCTGAGGCAGAAGGAAAGGCTTTGAGAATCTGCCGTTGTCGTCGATAGATGTAAGGTAGAGATGAGAATAAAGTCCGTCCTGGCGGCGTGATGTGAAAACCATCCAGCGGCTGTTGTCGCTCCAGTTGTGGAAACTGTCGGCTTCAGGACTGTTGATCTCTTCGATGGGGCGTGCCTCTCCCGTGGTTAAGTCGAGTATCCATTGGTCGGATTCTTTATGCCAGATGCTGAAATAACCGTAATCGGAAAGGGTGAACAGTATGTATTTCCCATCATATGAAGGACGAGGCCAGGTGACGCTTTTATCCATAGCGACAGCGTTGAAGATAGTGTCGACCTGAGATCCGAAACGTCCGGAAGTCTCGTCGAAAGATATGCGGCAAAGATTGTATTTCTCGTCCTTATGGTGCAGGGGGTATTCCTGCTGGAGACAGGTGGTGAAATATAGCCATTTCCCGTCCGGAGAAAAAGATGGGGTGTTTTCAGACCAAGCCTTAGTGTTGAGAAGAGAGTCAAGGAGTATCTCATTCTTCTCTGTGTCGTATACAAGCACGTCAGACGACATATCGAACACCTCCAGCCGCTTTTGCCCGGAAATATGGAATCCTTGCCGTGTCTGATTGGTTGAGAATGCACAGTATCTTCCCGAGGGGTGCCAGTAAGGATAGCCCATTGAACCGCCGAGGGGGTCGTTGGATGCCTT
>JAIDJJ010000688.1 GCA_029052265.1 Muribaculaceae bacterium | reverse complement strand
CCGAGATCTACACGCGTAAGATCGGCGGCAGCGTCAGATGGTTATAAGAGACAGCGATAAGCATGGCAGCCTGACAACTCCACATCACCATACTGAACGCAGTGCCTTCAGTGTTGGATATCCCGAACAGCGACAATGCGAACATTACCGCCAGGTTCCACGGTCCCAGACCACCGTTTGACGGAACCGCCATAGACATTGATCCGAATACAAACACAACGAGCCCGGGGATGAAACCGGCAGCCATATGCGGATCATGAATGAAAGCCCTGGTAAAAGGGAATGCCATGAATACGGAATATGTCTCAAAAAAATAGCATGTCCATATCCCGAGAGTGAGGATAATATAAAGCCACCATTTTTTCATTGTGAAAATCACTTTAAACCCCTCCCAGATTCTGGTGAGGTTGGTGTTGAGATCGCTGACCCATTTAACAGTCTTGAAAAAACGGCACAGTGTCCACAAGGCTCCTGTCACTACGGCAATGCCGATCCATACCACGGGATCGTCGGCAATGCTTCTTACGTCGCGGCCGACGGCATACTTTGTAAGAAAATCCATTATGAAAGGATGAGCCACGAAGAGAGATAGCCCGAGCAGCAGAAGTATCACGACAAGGTCGGAGCTCCTGTCGCCCACATCAGTGCCGATCACGGTCGACAAGGGAGCTTTCTGCCTTTTGCTTACAAAGACACATCGCCATGCCTCCCCGAGTTGGGGAAACACAAGATTGAGCGCATATGCCCCCATATGGTTACCCATTCGCATACCACCGGCATTCGTTTCACACCTGTGGCACGCAGCTGCATACCCCATCTTACTCCCCTTATCATGTGGGAGAGTGTCGTAAGAAGCATCATTACGGCAATCCAGAAAAAATCACATCCTTCCTTAACGGTCTTTACGACCTCGTGAAAGTCTACTTTGTGAAAAAGCCATACCACCAGCCCAACTGAAATGCCGACCGGAATGGCATATCTAAGTCCGGTTCCGATATATTTTCTAATTTCGTGACGGGAATCAGGTTGCTGCGCGGGTATGTCGGCAGCCTCCGGAGATGAAGACGTGTATGCTGTGCTGTCTGTAATTTTGGGATCCATAATATGCTGATCTAAGTGGAAAAACAACTGTTGTGTGACGGGATAAAAGCGTTCCCGTATATTCAAATAACAACCGGGCAAGACCAGGGGTTTATAGCGCGGTAATGAGGGATGGAGCGGGCTGCCGGATATGCAATACGTTTAAACTTTTTTATTGAATGCGCTACAAATATTTTTATCAGGAGAAAAACGGCATCGCAGGTTGGCAGATTGGAATAAATTTCTTAAATTCGCGGGGGAAATGCCTTTCTTGGCATTCCCGGAAGGACAGAGCCGTCC
>JAIDJJ010000687.1 GCA_029052265.1 Muribaculaceae bacterium | reverse complement strand
CCTGAAAACGCATTAACGTTTGGAGAACTGGAAGCGTTTGCGGGCTTTGGGCTGACCGGGTTTCTTACGCTCAACGGCACGGGGGTCACGTGTCATGAAGCCTTCTGCACGAAGAGCTGACTTGTCTTCAGGATTGATCTTCACGAGAGCGCGGGCAATCGCGAGACGGAGAGCCTCTGCCTGACCTTTATAGCCACCACCGTCGAGGTGAGCGACGATATCATATTTGTCAGCAACCTCAAGCTTGTTGAGCGGCTGCTTTACGACATACTGAAGGATAGAAGAGGGGAAATAAACGTCAAGGGGACGCTTGTCGATAACGATGTTACCGTTGCCCTCTGTGAGATATACTCTCGCTACGGCTGCTTTACGACGGCCAATTGCATTAACTTTTTCCATCTTCTTCTATTATTTCACTTTGTTGATATCGATTACTTGTGGATTGTTTGCCTCATGGCCGTGCTCCGGACCATTGTAGACATAAAGATTTTTGAGCTGTGCCGCACCGAGAGATCCTTTGGGGAGCATACCTTTCACAACCTTGATGAAAAGAGGATGACGTCCTGCCTTAACTGTCTTCTTGAAAGACTTAGCCATAAGATCACCGGGAGTGAACACACGCTGACCACCGGGATAGCCGGTATAACGGAGATACTCTCTCTTTGTCATCTTGTCACCGTTCATGATGACTTTGTCGGCATTGATGATGATCACATTGTCGCCGCAATCAAGATTCGGAGTGAAGTCAGGTTTGTTCTTACCGCGAAGAATTTTTGCCACTTTTGAGCAGAGACGACCGAGAACCTGGTCTGTAGCGTCGATTACCACCCACTTCTTTTCTATGCTTGAGGGAGTGGCAGACTGAGTCTTGTAACTTAATGTATCCACTTTGGATGAAAAATTAAAAGATTATAAATGTTTAAGTGAAAGCAAGAAAGCATTCACCATGAAGCCGTCCAACGAATTTTGACGATGCTTGAAAGGCCTAAATCTCACATCGTAGAGGCAGGACGGTAAACAATTTGGATATAATCGGCTTGCAAAATTACAAAAAAACTATGACATAGCAAAATAAAATTTTTACAATTACATAATTCTGCAAAAAATACAAACCGGGAATATACAAAAAATCCGGAGAGCATTTCTGATCTCCGGATCTTAAGATAGTTTAAACAGAAACGCCGGTCATTGCTGACCGGCGTCCTTAAGGCGGCGATTACCTACTCTCCCGCTTTCGCAGTACCATCGGCGTGATAAGGTTTAACTTCTCTGTTCGGAAT
>JAIDJJ010000686.1 GCA_029052265.1 Muribaculaceae bacterium | reverse complement strand
TTGTTGTGCATACCGTCGATATCAGTCCAGATCTGGATTTCCTCAGCGTTGACAGCCACACCGAGAAGGGAAGCTGTGTAATCGCTTCCGCCACGCTGCAGGTTGTCAATCTCCCCGTCCATGTTCCGGCAAATGAAGCCCTGTGTAAGATATATGGTATGTCCCGGATTCTCGGCAAGCGCCCTTTCTGTATTCTCTTTGATGAAATTCAGATCCGGTTCGCCGTTACGGTCAATACGCATAAATTCAGTGGCATCGAGCAGTACGGCATCGAGACCGATCTGTTTCATATACAGCGCTACAAGATTGGTGGAAAGTTTTTCCCCGAATGCCACCACTTCCTTTTCTTCCTTTGAAGAGAAAGGCTTGTCAATGTACGTGCGCAATGTAGAAAACACCTCGTTTACATATGTCAGAGCCATATTGAGAAGTGTTTCATCAGATAGAAGATCTGCAGCAGTGTCCTTGTATTTTATCTCAAGGTCATCTATCTGTTTTCGTGCGTTACCCGGCTCAGCATCCATGATGCTTTGTGAAATACTGATAAGGCTGTTAGTTGTGCCCGACATTGCGCTGAGCACTACCATAACGTTGCCTTCGGCTGCCACAAGAGCAACCATGTTCTTCATTCTTTGGGCGCTTCCTACTGAAGTGCCTCCAAATTTCATTACCTTCATACTTAAACTGAGATCAAATTTACAGATGAATCCCAAGTGAGATAGAACGACACCTATAAATGATGAATACTGTAGAAAATACTACCTGTAGAAAATTTCGCGCAAATTTAATAAAAAACATTCACAAAATCTTAATAATGTTATTCAAAACGCTCAAAATTATGAAAATATTAAGGAATATACAGAAAAAATAGAAAAAATGAATGTGTGATGAGGTATGATTTTGAGTACTGCCGCATGGCGAGGATGGTAGTGATTTTGACATGATAGCCCAACATTTTCAGCTTCATGTTGTTTGAACAGATATGAAAATTCCAATATTAACTATATTTACACTGATATTATTCCATTTGTCATGTCATGGTCAGATTGATATGATCGAGCCGGTCAATCAATCCGGCTACGGCATGGTGAAAACCAATATAACATTGGGGTATGACCGTGCTTTCGGTTCCGTGCCTGACAATATAACGGCAAAGGTTTCTTATCAGATAGTCAATAAACCTTATCTTACATTTTCCGCAAATGCCCGTATGAATACACTTTGGGCAAATTTCGATTCGTCTCATTTTTCGAAGGAAATGGATGCGTGGGATATCGGATTGAACGGTAATCATTCTTATGGAAGCTTCGGATTTACAGCAACAGGATTCCTCCCTCTTTTTGGCAAGCCGCTTGCCCTACTGGCGATAGGTAATGCTGAATGGTCGAATCATTGTTTCGGACGTGTCTCAGGGCTTGTGGGGGGGGTCTATCTGTT
>JAIDJJ010000685.1 GCA_029052265.1 Muribaculaceae bacterium | reverse complement strand
CTCTTAGGTTCTTATCATTGTGTTGATCAGAGGTCAGTTAAGGCTGATGCCACGGGCGCTGTCATCGGGCAGCCCCTGAATATATCGGGAGAAGAGATAAAGGAAGATCCCGCTCACTGTAAGCCCTATTCCCAAGGCAGCTTCATAAGGGATGGCTTGCTGCCATAGTATATCAGTAAGCGACGAGAATCCTTCCGGGGCATAGAAAATATATGTCACGGTCACGGCGGTCATGAATAAAGCCGGGATGAGGGTGATGATATAGGCTTTCTTTTCCCGCGACAGGAAGACCGTGATTGCCCAGAGAGTGAACACTGACAATACCTGGTTGCACCATGCGAAGTATCTCCAGAGCGCCTCATATGGGAGCAGCATAATAATGAAACATATTATGAAAATAGGGAGTGATATCATGAGCCTTTTGGCAATGGAACGCTGTTGAACGCTCATGAAATCGGATGCTATCAGTCTTGCCGAGCGGAGAGCTGTGTCGCCTGAAGTTATCGGAGCGGCTATCACTCCCAGGATGGCAAGTATTCCCCCGGCTGTCCCGAGCCAGGACTTTGAAATATTGTTTACAAGCACAGCGGGGCTTGAGTTCCCGAGAGTGTTCTCCAGCCCGTCGTATCCTCCGGTGAAGGTGATTGCTGCGGCAGCCCAGATCAGCGCCACGATACCTTCGGTCACCATGGCGCCATAGAATACCGGACGCGCATGTTTTTCGTTGTTCAGGCACCGTGCCATCATGGGGGATTGTGTGGCGTGGAATCCTGAGATGGCTCCGCATGCGATAGAGACAAACATCATCGGGAAAATTGGATTCGCATCCGGGTTTGCCTTATGGTTGTAAAAATCAGTCCATATTTCCGGCATTTCGGCGGCATGGAAATAGAGCATCGTAAGTATGCCGACAGCCATGAATAAAAGGGCAATACCGAAAAGGGGATAAAGTTTGCCGATAAGTTTGTCGATAGGGAGCAGTGTGGCGAGCATATAGTAGGCGAAAATCACCACTATCCAGAACATTTTGTCGAGGTGTTCCGGGGTAAGCATGGCGAGAAGGTCGGCAGGGTTATAGACGAATACCGCCCCTACAAGAATCATCAGCAGCAGCGAAAAAGCCCGCATTGCATTCTTGATGCGGCTGCCGAGGTTGTCGCCCACGATTTCGGGAAGGGAAGCCCCGTCGCGGCGCAGTGAAAGCATTCCCGCCATATAATCATGCACGGCACCGGCGAATATGGTTCCGAAGACGATCCACAGGAAAGCGGCGGGACCGAACATTACCCCCATTATCGCACCGAAGATCGGACCGAGCCCGGCGATATTCAGGAACTGTATGAGGAAGACTTTCCATGTGGGAAGTTTTACAAAATCGACTCCGTCGGCAAGACGGGTCACCGGTGTGGGGCGCGAAGCGTCTTGTCCGAAAACAGCCGAGACAAATTTCCCGTAGAAGAAATATCCGGTTATGAGAAGCAGAAGAGATAAGGTGAATGAAATCATAATGCTAATGTAAAATAATGATGTGGTTGACGTTAAGACGTCAGGAGCGTGCAAAATTAGTCAATTATTTCAGTCCTGCAAATAAAAAATGGCTTATGAAATTAAAAAAGTGGCAACTATAGGAAAATGTCGGAAGATTTGGAATGGAACCATAATTTTTCATTCATAAAAAAGTTTAAGAAACTGTTTAAAATTTATTTTGTCTTGTCATTGAGGTCTTTGTCATCATCTTTATGATATTTATTCAGTCAT
>JAIDJJ010000684.1 GCA_029052265.1 Muribaculaceae bacterium | reverse complement strand
TACATGATGTTGCCACACGGCTCTCTTTGCCTGTGAGGTATCTGTCGGCTGATAGTGATAACGCCAATATGGCAACGGTGTCACAATGGCTCGCATCGTTTGCCGATACATCATTTGTTGTGACAGACTCTTTTCATGGATGTGTCTTTTCGATTATATTCAACAAGCCGTTCATAGCCATAGGCAATGTCCGGAGAGGTCTTGATCGCTTTACATCTTTATTGGAAATGTTTGGCTTGGGCAAACGTTTGGTCAATGGAGTGGAAGATTATTGCAATCGCGCAGATAATCTAACATCAGCAATAGATTATGCCTGTGTGAATAAAGAGCTTGACAGCAGGAGACAATCAAGCATAAATTTTCTGAAAAATGCCATATCCTAAAATCTCGATAATAGTACCGGTATATAATACTGAGAAATATCTGAATCGTTGTGTTGATTCGATATTGGCCCAGACATTTACAGACTTTGAACTGCTTCTTATTGATGATGGCAGCAGAGATCGTTCAGGTGTCATTTGTGACGAATATGTTGCAAACGATCCTCGAGTCCGTGTATTTCACAAGCCTAATGGAGGTGTCAGTTCTGCCCGAAATGTCGGGCTTGACAATGCTCGTGGAGAGTGGGTGATGTTTGTCGATGCAGATGATGAAATACGGAATCTAGATAATTTGATAGTTGATGATCCAGATCTTGATATTGTACTTTTTACGTTGATAAAGACTTATTGTGATGGACGGATAAGTGGTGATAATCTTATCCCATTTTCTGGAGTTGAGAATACAAGAGAGAATTATCTTACGTCATATTTACATTTTCATGTATTCAATTCTGTATGTTCAAAACTAATTAGGCGTAATATTATTAATAATATTCGTTTGGAACCTGAAATCAAATTTGGGGAAGACGCGTTATTCTTTCTTAAGGTCTTAAAATTGGCCAATAGAATAGGTGTATGTGAAAAAGTTAAGTATATTTATGATTTGTCTGGAGACTATGGAGTAAGATATCAGGAATCAGTAGCAGAATCTGTAAGAACTATGCAACAAATATTTGATGCCTATCGTGTTCTTAATTGCCGTAACAAGATATTTGAAAGGAATGTATTCGATTGTTACAGATCTGTATGCAGCAATGATT
>JAIDJJ010000683.1 GCA_029052265.1 Muribaculaceae bacterium | reverse complement strand
CGACGGGCAACGTCAGAGGGACGCTTAACTCCGGATTCATTCACTTTTTTCTGAACTTCACCTTTCTCAAGCAGCGATAGGAAACCGCCCTGCTCTTCTACCTCGTTGAAAAGTTTCCAAGCCACTTCTGCGATTGAAGCTGTGAGGGTTTCAATATAATAAGAACCGCCGGCAGGGTCAACAACCTTGTTGAGATGACTTTCTTCACGAAGGAGAAGTTGCTGATTGCGTGCTATGCGCTCGCTGAATTCATCGGGTTGTTTGTATTGGAGATCAAAAGGAAGAGTTTCAATCGAGTCTACTCCGGCAAGAGCTGCACTCATTGTCTCTGTCTGAGAACGGAGGAGGTTGACATGTGCGTCATAGATAGTCTGGTTGAATTGGCTTGTCACAGCATGAACCATCATCTTGCAGCATTCCTCTTCAGCGCCGTATGCTTTTACTATTTCTGCCCATAGCATACGGGCTGCACGGAATTTTGCAAGTTCCATGAAATAGTTTGAAGAGATGCCCATGTTGAATTTGATTCTGCCGGCAACTTCGCAGGGAGTAAGACCAGCCTCTGTGAGGATAGTCATCCATTCTGCACCCCATGCGAGAGCATAACCAAGTTCTTGAGTGATGTAGGCGCCTGCATTGTTGAGTAAGTTGCTGTCAACTACAAAGCAACGGAGATTTTTGATCTCTTTGACAGTATTGTAAAGCTTGAGAGCCTCGTCCTTGATGTTTTTAGGGAAAGCGAGACCATGGCGAAGAAGGCGTTTGAAAGGATCAAAGCCGATTGAACCGTGGAAATCGTTTTCAAGACCGTTTGCTTTGATATAATCCACAAGTATAGCTGCGATTTCAACAGCTTTGCCGTTACAACATGAGATGTTGATTTCAACTTTCTTGAGATCGATATTCATGAGGATGGTTTCAATATCAGCCGCAGTTACTTCGCGATTGAGTTTGATGCCGATAGAATCCACGCCTCTGTCAATAGCGTGAATTGCCTCACGATTGATTTCAGCAGGAACGGTGCCCTCGATTTGTTGACGTATTAACCAGTCATTGTTGTCACGCGTGCCTCTCACGAAGGGGAACTGACCGGGAAGGGTTCCCATGTGTGCGAGTCCATCGAGATCTTCGCGACGGTAGAAAGGCTGCACATTGAAGCCCTCGTTGGTGCGCCATACAAGTTTCTTGTCAAAATCGGCACCCTTGAGGTCGACAGTAATCTTCCCTTTCCAGTCTTCTGTGGACGTGGGAGAAAACATGTCAAATAATTTTTCGGTGTTTGCCATAAGTTTTATAGCTCTTTAATGATATAGATGTATAGGTCTTTACCTAATTTCCGGGAAGTGGCTTGAACTCAGATTTTCTGCCCGGCTCTCTGCCAGTTTTCGGCTTTGATATGGTAATAAATCTAAGGTTAGCATTTTATAATTAATGGCTAAACTTGCCTCTTCCGCTGCAAATTTAGCCATTAACTTTCAATTAAAGAAATTTTTCAGTTAATTCTTTTAAAAATTTAACTATAGGTTACTCAACTATGAGCTGTTTCCCTTCACATCTAAGCACTTTGCCCGGAAAATCTTCAACAAGTTGAAGGTTGTGTGTAGCCATCAAGACGCAATGCCCTGCCTTAGAAAGTTCATGAAGCAGATTCACAATCTGATAACCGGTCTGAGGATCGAGATTTCCTGTAGGCTCATCCGCTATAATCAAGTCGGGTTTATTAAGCAATGCCCTTGCGATTACAATTCGCTGTTGCTCTCCCCCACTTAGTTCATGGGGCATTTTATAACTTTTGTTTGCCATTCCAACCATGTTAAGCACTTCATCGATCCTGCTTTCGATTTCATCTCTATTTTTCCAGCCTGTGGCATTGAGCACAAATTTGAGATTACCACTTACAGATCTGTCTTGAAGTAGTTGAAAATCTTGAAAAACAATACCTACTTTGCGTCTCAGATATGGAATTTGTGATTTCTTGATGTTAAGAATATCGAAATCGAGCACGTCTGCCTTATCTCCTGAACGAATCGGGACATCAGCATAAATTGTTTTCATTAAACTGCTTTTGCCGCTGCCAACTCTTCCTACGAGGTAATAGAACTCTCCTTTGGAAAGAGTAAATGTCACACCTTTAAGC
>JAIDJJ010000682.1 GCA_029052265.1 Muribaculaceae bacterium | reverse complement strand
GTGGGAAGCAGACGGGACAAATCTTTTACGCAATATCGAAAATGCGGTCTACGATCATCCCAGGGTGCTTGACGACTTTTCTGCACGTATCATAATTTATGAGCGGAAAGTTCTGTTTATGCCTACGGAGTTGATTGAGGAGGCGGATGGGGCTGAAGAGTCATATTATGTATCGATATATGAAAGTGAGCCTTCGGATGTCATGACGGAGACAGACCGAGACATAACAGTGGCGTATGCGCCGGCACCGGGACTTAAAGGTTTTCTCAACCGTACATTTCCAGGAGCCCGTATAGGCTGCAACTTAATGGATGTGTTGCGTAAAAACAGGGATAATGGAGAAGGTGTGAGAATGGTTGTTTCTGTCCGGGATGAAGAAGCAGACTTCTTATTGCTGTCCGGAGATGCGCTTCTGTCGGCATCCACTCATGGCTGGACAGGAGTGACAGATATTGTTTATCATGCATTCAACATTATGGATGTATATGGCGTTTCTCATTCAGAGACAGCTCTTATTCTTGCCGGGAAACCATTGCCGGAAGAGACAGTGAACTTTCTTGGCAAGTTTTGTGCGAATATTGAAATCAAGTCATGAGAATAATTAGAGGTAAATACGGAAGACGCCGTTTTGATGTGCCAAAAAACATCACCGCCCGTCCGACTACGGATTTTGCCCGCGAGAATCTTTTTAATGTTCTGGAGAACATGGAGGATTTTTCCGGGAAGACTGCTCTTGATCTCTTTGCCGGCACCGGCGCGATAAGCTTTGAATTTCTTTCAAGAGGGTGTGCGGAGGTGACGGCTGTTGAGATGGCGCCTGTACAGGCGGCATTTATCCGCAGTGTCAAAGAAAAGCTCGGTGACGAGACTTTGAGAGTGGTCAAGGGGGATGTGTTCAAATATATCTCCACATGTCATCGCCATTTCGATTATATATTTGCGGATCCTCCTTACGATCATCCAAGGTTTGATGAAGTGCCGGGACTGATACTTTCTTCTCCAATGGTGAGACCCGGGACAATAGTGATTGTGGAGCATTCAAAAACACGAGATTTTTCGCATTTGCCGGGATTTGCGCAACACCGTGTATACGGCAGTGTCAATTTTTCCATATTTGTAGTGGAATGATTGACAATATTTTTATAACGACAACACATATACCCCAAATGGATAATAATATAAGACTGGATTCGATTGAAGAGGCAATTGAAGACTTCCGCAACGGAAAATTTATAATAGTTGTAGATGATGAAGACCGTGAAAACGAGGGCGACCTTATTATAGCGGCTGAAAAGATCACGCCTGAAGACGTGAACTTCATGCTTAAAAATGCAAGAGGTGTGCTTTGTGCTCCTATCACAAATGCGCGGTGTAAGGAATTGGACCTTCCGCGTCAGGTAGAAGACAACACCTCCGTTTTAGGCACACCATTTACGGTTACAGTGGATAAGCTCGAAGGGTGTTCCACCGGAGTGTCGGCTGAAGACCGTGCCGCGACCATCCGTGCCCTTGCTGATCCGTCGTCTACCCCGTCCACGTTCGGCAGGCCGGGTCACATCAATCCCCTTTATGCTCAGGACAGGGGGGTTATACAGAGGTCGGGTCATACGGAAGCGGCAGTCGATTTCGCCCGTCTTGCCGGTCTTTATCCTGCAGCGGCATTAATGGAAATCATGAGCGATGACGGTTCTATGGCGCGTCTTCCGGAACTCCGTAAGCTTGCCGACGAATGGAATTTCCGTCTGGTCAGCATCCGCGACCTGATAGCTTACCGTATGCAAAACGATTCTATCGTGGAAAGAGGGGAGGAGGTAGATATGCCGACGGCATATGGTCATTTCCGTCTGATACCTTTCCGGCAGAAAGACAATGGTCTGGAGCATATAGCTCTGATAAAAGGGGATGTGACTGACGGCAATCCTGTCCCGGTAAGGGTTCATTCATCGTGTGCGACAGGCGACATTTTCGGCTCATTGCGTTGTGAATGTGGAGAGCAACTTCATCTTGCCCTCAAAATGATTGAAGAGGAAGGACGCGGAGCCGTGATCTATCTAAATCAGGAAGGACGTGGAATAGGGCTTATGGACAAGATAAAGGCGTACAAGCTGCAGGAAAACGGACTTGACACAGTAGATGCCAATCTTCACCTGGGGCATAAGGCTGACGAACGCGATTATGGTGTGGGCGCCAATATCCTCCATGCTCTCGGCATAACAAAAATGCGTCTCATGACAAACAATCCTGTGAAACGTATCGGGCTTGAAGGGTACGGTCTGGAAGTGGTTGAGAATATTCCGATAGAGGTGGAGCCCAACAAATATAACCGTTTCTACATGCATACCAAAAAGGAACGGATGGGGCACGACCTCCATAAAATAGATTGATTACCTTATAC
>JAIDJJ010000681.1 GCA_029052265.1 Muribaculaceae bacterium | reverse complement strand
CCCCGCCCCCCCCCCCTCTTTTTTTTTTCAAGCAGTAGCCGGCATACGCTATCTATTACGTTCTCGTGGGCTAGGATATGTGTATATGAGACAGATATGAGCCGTCTTCATTAATTTATTTTTGTCCGGAACCTATCGAAAAAATCGTATTTATCTAATCATCATAATTAAAACCTAATTTTATTATGGATTCATCCAAAAACAAATTTTATTTTTCCGCCACTACTTGCGGACTTCTGATCGGAATCGGGCTTTTACTGCTCGGCGTGCAGGTGAAACGAGGATTGACAAGTATTTCCGACAATCAGCGGGTTGTGACTGTCCGGGGACTTTCTGAAAAGGAAGTTGCCGCAAACAAGGTGACATGGCCTATTGTAAGTAAGGAAGTCGGCAATGATCTTCCTTCAATTTACTCAAATATCGAGAAGACAAATGCTGCCATCCTTTCATTCCTTAAAACCAACGGCATAAAGGATTCCGAAATTTCTGTCAACGCCCCTCAGGTGGTCGACATGCAGGCTGACCGTTACAATTCCAACCCTCTTCCATACAGATACAATGTGACAAACGTGGTTGTCGTCACCTCTTCTCAGGTAGACAATGTGCGCAAGCTCATAGAACGTCAGACAGAGCTGCTGAAACAAGGGATCGCAATTGTAGCCGGCGACTATCAATATCAGACCACTTACGAATATACCGACCTCAACACCATCAAACCGGGTATGATAGCCGATGCAACCAAGAACGCACGTGAAGCTGCCAACAAATTTGCGGACGATTCCGACAGCGAACTCGGCAAAATAAAGACGGCATCCCAGGGTCAGTTCTCCATAGAAGACCGCGACCAATACACCCCCTACATCAAGCGGGTACGTGTGGTCTCAACAATCGTCTACTACCTCAAAGACTAATGCACGTTCATTAAAAAATCATCGCCCCTGCAACCTCAAAATTTTACTAAGTATATGTCCGGGAACATCCGGCTTGACCGATAAAATCAACTCGGCTGTTTCCTGACGGACAGTGCAGGGAAATTATATTAATGAATAAAAAAGACCGCCGGAGGAAATTCCCCCGGCGGTCTTTTTAGCTTTATGATTTATTGATTCCTCAGTTCACTACGAGTTCTTCAGGATTGTCTGTGAGCTGGAGAGCAGCGTATTCATCTTTGTTTGCCACCACAAGGCGGTTGTACTCCCTCAGACCGGTTCCGGCAGGGATAAGATGTCCGCAGATCACATTTTCCTTCATACCCTCAAGTGTATCTGTCTTACCGTTGATGGCAGCCTCGTTAAGCACCTTGGTAGTCTCCTGGAATGATGCAGCCGACATGAAGCTTGATGTCTGAAGGGCGGCACGGGTGATACCCTGGAGAATCTGCTCAGAAGTTGCGGGGACTGCGTCACGCACCTGCATGATGCGGAGGTCCTTGCGCTTCAAGGCAGAGTTCTCGTCGCGGAGCTTACGGACAGTGATGATCTGACCTGCAAGGTATGTCGTGGAGTCACCGGCATCGGTGATGACCTTCTTACCCCAGATGTTGTCGTTCTCCTCCATAAATTCGAGCTTGTCGACAACCTGCTGCTCAAGGAAGCGGGTGTCGCCCGGATCAAGGATATTCACCTTACGCATCATCTGGCGCACGATCACTTCAAAGTGCTTGTCGTTGATCTTCACACCCTGCATACGGTACACATCCTGCACCTCGTTCACGATATAATCCTGAACTGCTGTGGGACCCTTGATGTTGAGGATGTCAGCCGGGGTGATATGTCCGTCGGAAAGCGGTGTCCCGGCACGCACAAAGTCATTTTCCTGAACAAGGATCTGCTTCGACAACGGCACAAGATATTTCTTCTCTTCACCGAGCTTGGAAGTTACAGATATCTCACGGTTACCACGTTTGATCTTGCCGAATTTAACCTCGCCGTCTATTTCGCTCACCACTGCAGGATTGCTCGGGTTGCGCGCCTCGAAAAGCTCGGTGACACGGGGAAGACCACCGGTGATGTCACCGGCGTTACCTGCCGAACGAGGAATCTTGACAAACACCTCACCCGGGGTCAACACCTCTCCCTCATTGATAAGAAGGTGGGCACCCACTGGAAGTGAGTATGTGCGCATGAGGTTACCCTCGCTGTCGTAAAATTCTGCCGCAGGAACCCTGGTTCTGTCCTTTGACTCGATAATGATCTTCTCGCTCAGGTTGGTGCCTTCGTCGCTCTCTGTGCGGAAAGTTACGCCTTCGTCCATGTTTTCGAACTTCACCTTACCACCCTCTTCTGCCACGATCACAGCATTGAAGGGGTCCCATTCGCAGATCATGTCGCCCACCTTGACAGTATCGCCGTCTTTGTAATAAAGCTTCGAACCATAAGGTATGTTGGCGGTGGTGAGAATAATGCCGGACTTAGGCTCGACGATACGCATCTCTGCCATACGCCCTACAACCACATCCACATTGTCCTTATTCTTGACAGTGCGGAGCTCATCGATTTCGAGCTTACCGTCATATCTTGAAGTCACATCCTTGATTGCGGCTACGTTGCTCGCCACACCACCGACGTGGAATGTACGGAGTGTAAGCTGAGTACCCGGCTCACCGATAGACTGCGCCGCGATCACGCCGACAGCCTCACCTTTCTGCACCATGCGATGGTTAGAGAGGTTACGTCCATAACACTTGGCACATACACCCTTCTTCGCCTCACAAGTAAGAACCGAACGGATCTCAACAGACTCGATCGGGGATTTCTCAATACGGTCAGCAGCAATCTCGGTGATCTCCTCACCTGCAGCCACTATTATCTCATTCGTGTAAGGATCGATTATATCGTGAACAGAGACACGTCCGAGAATGCGCTCGCTGAGAGATGCCACAACCTCTTCATTGTTCTTGATCTCTCTGCATTCAAGACCACGGAGAGTTCCGCAATCTTCCTCAGTAATGATCACGTCATGAGCCACGTCCACAAGACGACGGGTGAGATATCCGGCGTCGGCAGTCTTAAGCGCTGTATCCGCAAGACCCTTACGCGCACCGTGGGTTGAAATAAAATACTCCAACACCGACAGACCTTCCTTGAAGTTCGCAAGAATCGGGTTCTCGATGATCTGACCACCCTCGGCACCCGCCTTCTGCGGTTTCGCCATAAGACCACGCATACCTGACAACTGACGGATCTGGTCCTTAGAACCACGGGCGCCTGAATCAAGCATCATATAAACTGAATTGAAGCCCTGCTGGTCTTCCTTCATCTGCTTCATCAGGGTGTCCGCAAGCTTGGAGTTGACATGCGTCCATATATCGATCACCTGGTTGTAACGGTCATTGTCACCGATAAGACCCATGGCATAATTCTGGAGCACCTCTTCCACCTGTGCGTATCCCTCTGCCACATATTCCTCTTTCTCCTTAGGAATGATGACGTCACCAAGGTTGAACGAAAGACCTCCGCGGAACGCCATTCTGTAACCAAGGTTCTTGATATCATCAAGGAACTGGGCAGAACGTGTCACACCACAAGTCTTGATCACTTTTCCGATAATCGTGCGGAGTGACTTCTTTGAGATGATCTCGTTCACATATCCTATCTCTTTGGGGACATACTGGTTGAAAAGCACACGGCCTACCGACGTGTTCTCCTTCATCACCTTGACAGGATTTCCGTTCTCATCAATGTCCTCCACCATCACGCTCACCGGGGCATGAAGTGTGACTTTGCCTTCATTATATGCAATCTCCGCCTCTTCTGGACCATAGAACTTTGTACCTTCGCCCTTGGCTCCCGGACGGAGTTTGGTGATATAGTACAGACCAAGCACCATGTCCTGAGACGGCACTGTGATAGGAGCGCCGTTAGCCGGGTTAAGAATGTTGTGGGCGCCAAGCATCAGCATCTGAGCCTCCAGAATCGCCTCATTGCCGAGAGGAAGATGCACAGCCATCTGGTCGCCGTCGAAGTCGGCGTTGAACGCCGTACAAGCCAACGGATGAAGCTGGATTGCCTTGCCCTCGATCATCTTGGGCTGGAACGCCTGGATACCGAGACGGTGAAGTGTCGGGGCACGGTTGAGCAACACCGGATGCCCTTTCATCACATGCTCAAGAATATCCCAAACCACGGGCTCCTTGCGGTCAACTATCTTTTTAGCGCTCTTCACTGTCTTCACAATGCCGCGCTCTATGAGTTTACGGATGATAAACGGCTTATACAACTCTGCCGCCATAAGCTTAGGTATGCCGCACTCATGCATCTTGAGCTCCGGACCTACCACGATCACAGAACGTGCAGAATAGTCGACACGCTTACCGAGAAGATTCTGACGGAACCGACCCTGCTTACCCTTGAGGCTGTCTGAAAGTGACTTCAAAGGACGGTTGACATCGCTCTTCACGGCTGATGCCTTGCGGCTGTTGTCGAGAAGTGAATCCACAGCCTCCTGAAGAAGGCGCTTCTCATTTCGGAGAATCACCTCAGGTGCCTGTATCTCTATCAGACGTTTCAGTCGGTTATTACGGATTATCACACGACGGTAAAGGTCATTAAGGTCGGAAGTGGCGAACCTGCCGCCGTCAAGCGGAACAAGCGGACGCAACTCCGGCGGAATCACAGGCACTGCCTTCAGCACCATCCATTCCGGCTTGTTGCGGTCTGACGAAGCCAGGAAAGAGTTTACAACCTGCAGACGCTTGAGCGCCTCGGTCTTTCTTTGCTGTGACCCGTCGATATTAGCCTTATGACGGAGTTCTGCGGCAA
>JAIDJJ010000680.1 GCA_029052265.1 Muribaculaceae bacterium | reverse complement strand
CCGTATGAATGTGGTATACCTACCCGAGGCGAATCAATGATCCAGTTTAAGGCGGGCTATTACATTTTTGCAATTCTTTTCCTCATCTTTGATGTGGAAACAGTATTTCTCTATCCCTGGTCGGTAGTGATGCGTAGCCTTGGTGCGCAGGGTCTCCTTTGCATCGGTATTTTTATGTTTGTTCTGATAATGGGGCTGGCATATGCCTGGCGGAAAGGAGCGTTGGCATGGAAGTGAAGATCAAAAGCATGAAGCATGATGACTTCAAGGACAATGCTTATATCGACAGCCTTGTGGAAGAACTCAATGCCACCGGTGCCAATGTTGTGGTGGGCAAGCTTGATCAGTTGATCAACTGGGGTATCTCCAATTCTTTATGGCCTCTTTGCTTCGGTACGAGTTGCTGTGCGATTGAGTTTATGAGCCTTGGAGCGGCAAGATATGATATGGCGCGTTTCGGATTTGAGGTGGCTCGAAATTCACCCAGACAGGCAGACTACATAATGGTGCAAGGCACGATAGTGCACCGTATGGCGCCGGTTGTCCGCCGTCTTTACGAGCAGCTTGCAGAGCCTAAATACGTGATCGCCTGTGGCGGATGCGCTGTTTCCGGAGGTCCATTTAAAAATTCATATTGTGTAGTGCCGGGAGTGGACCAGATTTTGCCGGTCGATGTGTATATACCCGGATGTCCTCCCCGTCCGGAAGCCTTTTTTTATGGGCTTATGCAACTTCAGCGCAAGATCAAAGTGCAGAAGTTCTTTGGAGGAGTTAACCGTAAAGAGAAAATTTCAGAGTTTTTTGAAAAACATCCCGAGGAGGAAGGCCGTATCGGCTGATGAGCCTCTGAGAGTATAATTTAATATTCGAATCAAGAGACAACATGAGCGAAATTAAAGAAATTATCAGCCGTATTCTTCCATCTGCAGTAATTAGCGAAGGGGATACCCTCATGATTACAGTAGAAGAGAAGGATTGGTACGGATTTGCCAAAGCCCTCAAGGAAACCAAAGGTCTGGAATTTGATGTCCTCTCTGCTGTTGTGGGTATGGATTGGAAGGATTCCCTCGGTGTGATCTATTATCTGACATCCACATCCCGCGGATGGGATGTCATTTCGGTAAAAGTGGCTGTGACGGATCGTGAAAATCCAATGATACATAGTGTCAGCGATCTTTGGAAAGTGGCAAATTTCCAGGAACGAGAGGTTTACGATTTCTACGGAATAAAATTTATAAACCATCCGGACATGCGCAGGTTTTTCCTTCGCAATGACTGGAAGGGGCATCCACTCAGGAAAGATTACGATGCTGATCCCAAATTGAATCCTATCCCGACAGAGGACGAGGCTAATGAAGACGCCACAGTAAGTTATGTGGAAGATTCAGAAGGGAAAGTCAGTGCTGTTCCCGGCAAGGTGTTTGAGGACGATGAATATGTGGTCAATATCGGTCCGCAGCATCCTTCCACCCATGGCGTGATGCGTTTCCGTGCATCGGTCGATGGCGAGATTGTCAAGAAGGTTGATGTGGTTTCCGGATATATCCATAGAGGCATAGAGAAACTGTGTGAAGGACTTACTTATCCGCAGATTCTTCACTTTACAGACCGTATGGACTATATGTCGGCGCATCAGAACCGTCATTGCCTGTGTATGTGTATTGAAAAAGCAATGGGGCTGGAAGTGCCGCGCAGGGCTCAGGTAATCCGTGTTATGATGGATGAGCTTATGAGGATCTCCAGCCATTTGTTGTCTTTCGGATGTACGGCGATGGACCTTGGCGCGACTACGGCATTCTTCTACGGGTTCCGTGAACGAGAGATGATCCTTGATATTTTTGAGAAAACATGTGGTGCGCGAATGTCGATGAATTACAATGTCATCGGTGGAGTCATCGCAGACCTGCATGCTGATTTTGTCAAAGATGTGAAGGAACTGCTCCGTATCATGCCTTCCCGCCTGAAAGAATATCACAAGGTGTTCAGCGGGAATCTTATTGCAAAGAACCGTCTTAAAAAAGTAGGACATCTTTCAAAAGAAGATGCTATAAATTATGCTATCACAGGTCCGAGCGGACGCGGTTCAAATTGGAGTTGTGATTGCCGCAAGAAGCATCCATATTCAGTTTATCCTGAAGTCGAATTTGAGGAAGTGCTTGAGACCGGTTGCGACTCCTATTCCCGTTATATGGTCCGCATGAAAGAGATCGAGCAGAGTTGCCGCATTCTTGAGCAGCTTGTAGACCGCATTCCGGAAGGAGACATCAGGGCACAGGTGCCTAAGGTGATCAAGCTTCCCGCCGGCAGCTGGTATCAGCAGGTTGAGGCAAGCCGCGGTACATTTGGAGTCTACATCGAGTCTACCGGGGAAAAGAACCCTTACCGCGTACACTTCCAAAGCCCGTGTTTCAATCTTGTAGGAGTCATGGACCTGACATGTTCCGGCTACATGATTGCGGACCTTATCACAATCGGAGCTGCGCTTGACTTTGTGATCCCCGATATCGACAGATAAGAGAAGTTAAAATAAACGACTAATAAACATAACCCGCAAACGATTTTCAATAAAATATTATGTTTAATTTCGGAATATGGACCAGCGAGTTTAATAATTTTTTGATGGGGTTCCTGCCGGAATGGGCAACTGTCCTGGTGGAATGTGTCATCATAGCTGTGCTGGTGCTGCTCACATATACGGTGCTCGCCCTTTTCTACATTCTTTACGAGCGTAAGCTGTGCGCATGGTTCCAGTGTCGACTCGGTCCTATGCGTGTGGGAAAATGGGGTTTGCTCCAGGTATTTGCCGACATGTTCAAGATCCTTATCAAGGAGCTTATCAGTCTTAAAGATACAGACCGTTTTCTCTTTAAGCTCGCTCCTTATCTTGTGATCACGTCGTCGGTAGTCATGCTTGCATGCCTTCCGTGGGGCAACGGGCTTCAGATCATAAACTACAATATAGGTATATTCTTTATTCTTGCAGTGTCGTCTGTCGGAGTGTTGGGTATCCTTCTTGCAGGTTGGGCATCAAACAACAAATATACCCTTATCGGCGCAATGCGAAGCGGAGCGCAGATGATAAGTTATGAGATTTCTCTTGGTCTTGCAATTATCACCATTATCGTGTTTGCAGGCACCATGAACATCAATGAGCTTGTTCTCGCACAGGATAAGGCATGGTTTATCTTCCGTGGACATATCCCTGCGATAATAGCATTTCTGATCTACGTTGTGGCAGCCACAGCTGAAACCAACCGTGGTCCGTTTGACCTTCCGGAGGCGGAACATGAGTTGACAGCCGGTTATCACACCGAGTATTCGGGTATACATTTCGGCTTCTTCTATCTGGCGGAGTATCTGAATCTGTTCATCGTATCCGGCATTGCTTCGCTGATGTTCCTTGGAGGATGGATGCCTCTTCACATACCTGGATGGGATGGATTTAATAATGTGATGAACTATATCCCTTCAGTGGTATGGTTCTTGGGTAAAAGCTTCTTCGTATCATATGTGATTATCTGGTTTAAATGGACTTTCCCTCGTGTGAGAATTGACCAGATGCTCTCATTTGAATGGAAATATCTGATGCCGCTTTCTCTTGCAAATCTTGTTCTTATGGCAGTGTTTGTGGCTTTCGGATGGCACTTCTAAACGGAAGTATAATAAAATATAGAAAAACTTATTTAAGAAACAGAATATGAGCGCTAATTTCGGAACAGTGACTCAGGTG